>NZ_JAQMUE010000059.1 GCF_028330985.1 Roseofilum reptotaenium CS-1145
GATAAGAAGACTGCCAATGATGGAAGTCTTAACCGTACCAATGACAAGGACTGATTTAGCCAGGAGCCGTATGAGGTGAAAGTCTCATGTACGGTTCTGAATGGGAGGGGTAGAGGGTGACCTCTATCTCGACCCCTAATAATCTGAAGACGGGGGAGTTAGAGCAGACCCTTACAGGTCATCAAGACTCGGTTATTGCTGTAGCTGTAACTCCGGATGGGCAGTGAGTAATCTCCGGTTCAGCAGACGAAACCCTAAAAGTGTGGAATCTGAAGACGGGGGAGCTAGAGCAGACTTTCAGCGGCTATAACCACTGGGTTAGTTCCGTAGCTGTAACTCCAGATGGGAAGCAAGCAGTCTCAGGTTCATTTAACAAAACTGTGAAAGTTTGGAATTTGCACACCGGGGAGCTAGAGCATACCTTCTGCGACCATTGGGAATGGGTTAGAGCTGTAGCTGTAACTGAGGATGGGGAAAGAGCGATCGCTTCTTCAGACTACGAGACTCTGGAAGTGTGGAATCTGAAGACGGGAGAGTTAGAGTTACAACACACTCTTTGGAGTCTTAGATCTCCAGTTGAAGACATCGCGATCGCCCCAGATGGGAAGTGGGTTATTTCTGCCTCAAGAGACCATACCCTAAAAGTTTGGCATCTGTACACTGGAGAGTTAGAGCAGGCTTTCCCCAGGTCTAGACGCTCGGTTTATGCGATCGCCATAACCCCGGATGGGAAGTCAGTCATTTCCGCATCAGGACACGACGAAATCCTAAAGGTGTGGCATCTGCAAACTGGGGTGTTAGAGAAGACTTTCACAGGTCATAGCGATCAGGTTGATACCGTAGCCATAAGTCTGGATGGGGCGAGAGCGATTTTTCTTTCAAATGACAAGATTCTGAAAGTATGGAATCTACATACAGGAAAGTTAGAATATACTTTCTGCGCTCATAGCGACCTAGTTAATGCTTTAGCCATTACTCCGGATGGGAAGCGAGCGATTTCTGCTTCAGATGACAAGACCTTGAAAGTGTGGAATCTATATACAGGGGAGTTAGAGCATACTCTCACCGGTCATAGCGACCGGGTTATGGCTGTAGCCATAAGTCTGGATGGGGCGCGAGCAATTTCTAGTTCAGGGGACAGAACGGTGAAAGTATGGAATCTGCACGCCGGCGAGTTAGAGAAGACCTTCTATGGTCATCGCGCTCCAGTTGGAGCGATCGCCGTCACTCCCGATGGAAACCGGGTCATTTCTGGTTCCTTCGACTACACCGTGAAAGTATGGAATCTGCACACTGGGGAATTAGAACATACTTTCTCCGGTCATAGAGCTTGGGTGAGTACCGTAGCAGTCAGCCCAAATGGCGAACGGGTCATTTCTGCTTCAGATGACGAGACTTTGAAAGTGTGGAATCTGCACACTGGGGAATTAGAGCGTACCTTCTCTGGTTATCTCTACTGGATGCATGTTGTCGCACTCAGTCCTAGTGAAGAGCTGGTCATTTCTGTTTCACATTCATACGAAACTTCCCTGAAAATCTGGGATTTGCAGACGGGAGATGCGATCGCCAGTTTTTGGGGAGATGGTTCTATTGCTTGCTGCGCCATATCCCCCGATCTCCAGATGCTTGCTGTTGGAGAACACTCCGGCGAGGTACATTTCCTGCGCCTGGTGGGACTGCCGCAGCCATAGGCAAAACTATACAGCGCTTCTGTCACTTTCCGGTTTTTCCTATTATTAGAAATTTCTGGAGCCAAGGTACAATGGATGATATAGAGTTTTGCGATCGCATTTTGGCCGATTTCACACTCTCAATAATTTCTACTCGGAAAAAACGGTGCGATCGCTTGCCTTGTCTACACTCTACGATTCCGAAAAGCTAAAGCTTTTCGGAGAGTGACAGAAGAGGGATAAAAATTAAAAATGGTTTAGGGTATTGCCCACCCTACCAATTGACTATATTCATTAATTTTGTAGGGGCGGGTTATACCCAAATTTAGGAAAAAAACGATCGATTTCCTAAACCCGCCCTCACTCAACCCATAACCCACACGATATAATATCAAATCCTGAAATGGTTGCTACAAATGCGTACTGTAGAGACATGGTGGGTTCGTGCGGGTTTACAAAAATAGTTGTCAGTCTACAAGATTTGGGTATAACCCGCCCCTACTTTAATCATTATGGAATTAGAAGCCGGGTTTCTTCAATAAACCTGGCTTCTCAGCGAGCTAAACGGTAACAATGGAAGAATTCAGAGCATGGGAAGATGGGGACTCTAAACTATGCCAAGATTGACCCTCTAGCGCCATATGCTCAATCGAACTGGCTAACCGCAAGGCTCTCAAGGCTTGTTCGCCGCCTACCGAAGGTTGATTTCCACCGCGTACACAGGTGACAAAATGCTCTAATTCAGCATGAAGGGGTTCAATATTACTGGTATACACCTTTTCAATTAAGCCATCCTGACGATAGAGAACTTGACCATACTCCGTGCGATAGTTGGCGGTCGTTTGGCGATGGATCAGAATTTCATTATTGAGAAAATCCGCTTCTGTGAGTGAATTCTTGCAATGGGCAGCGATGCGGCGAATTTTGCAATGGGTAACCTTACTTGCGGTTAGAGTCGCGATAACGCCATTCTCAAAGCCCAAAGTTGCGGTTACATAATCTAAATATCCAGAATCTGAGGCTCTATTCCCACTTGCGGTGAGCTTTTTGACGGGGGCAGACGCTAATTCTAACAGTAAATCAATATCATGGATCATCAAGTCTAAAACCACCGAGACATCATTGGCGCGGTTAGAATAGGGACTCATGCGATGAGCTTCTAAGGCGAGAATTTCTTCGGTTTTCAGGACTTTGCTCAGTTCCTGGAAAGCGGGGTTAAAGCGTTCAATATGTCCGACTTGGAGAATACAGTTACATTCTGCCGCTAGATTGACTAGATTTTCGGCTTCCTCGATACTGGCAGCGATGGGTTTTTCAATCAGGACATGGACTCCTGCTTCTAAACAGGCTGTTCCTACTTCATGGTGAAGACGGGTGGGAACAGCAATACAGACGGCATCGATATGGGGCAGAAGGTCGTGATAGTTCTCGAAGAATCGTACTCGGTATTTTCCGGCTGTATCTAATCCCCGTTCGATGTCAACGTCAGATATGCCAATCAGGTGTACGTCTTTGAGCAAACTTAAAACACGAGTATGATGTTGACCCATATGGCCGACACCAATGACTCCAATGCGGATAGGCTTAAGGGGATTATGGGGTTCTTTGACCTCTGCCCTCACATCCTCGTTTCCCGATGACATGGTCTATTACACTCCTGTCTACTCCACCACTGACGGCGATCGCAGTTTTTGGTTAGCTCGATCGAACCACTCAGATAGTAACATAGCTCCTGAACTCTGAAGAGGAGTTACAGAAACTTGTCTGTACTCTTCTTCAGAAGGGGATCGGCAGGAGAGTTTAGATATAAGCTTCGATATCTTCACCACACTCGTCGGCGAGAAAGCACAGACAACGGAAGCGTAGATTCATGAGTTCATCGTATAGGGGATTGAGCTTGCACATGGGGGGAATGTGGACGATGGTGCGTCCAAACAGTTTGATATCTCGGGCAAAGGGACATTGAGTGGGGATGAGCTTGACAATCAATCTAGCGATTTCTGGACGCTTGATCTCTAAGGAGTTTAACCGTTGACGAATCGGATAGAACAGATCCCAGTGTATGGGAGAGCTGAACGTGATGTGACTGATTTTGATTAACATAAATCCTCACTCCTTGGGGTGAGATAGATCGATTTTTTGGGGTTAGAAGGCGGTAGTTTCCCCCTTTTTTCAGTCATCCAACTAGAAGATTTCAGAGTTGGTTTTAGAGGTTTTGATGGCTTCTAGTTGTGGATAGTTCCTTCTAGAGCAAAAAAATTAAGGGGGAACTATTGAGGAGTTTAATTGGAGGTTAACGAAATTGGGTTTTGATGAGGACAATCGTTCACTTGTCACATGAATCGGGTGCTGGAATAGGTTGCTCATGGGTGAGGCTACTCCGATCAAAAACTACCTTCTCTAAGCTTTAATCTTAAATTGAGGGAGCAGAACGATAATGTCACAATTATTTAATGATTGCAATATTAGGTCATGTTTGGTAACTTTTCTTTGAGTATAATTCGTCTGTAGAATAAATCGCCAATAACAAGATAAAATGGATGCTTTCGGTGTGGATTTGTCTCTAAAAAACAGGGGGATCAAGAAAGTGAAGTATAGGGAGGTGTTGAGAGTAAATTCAACTGTTCATCAGGAACTAATTTAGGAGCGATCGATCGGTGGGTTTAACCCCACGGAAACTAGAACAGCGGAAAGACCCATTAGAGTGATTACAATTAGATGAAGATATTTGGCGATCGCCTGCACCCATGAATCCGATTTACTGGCTCACTGAGATTCAAGATCAACACCGCTCATCCGTGGGCGATCGCATCTGGGATTTAAGCCAACTCCTGCGGCAGGGTTATCCCGTATTACCGGGTGTGGCAATCCCGAATGAGATCAGACAACAATTTTTACAGTCCTTGCACCCATCTCATCCTCTGTTGACTCAACAAATGAGCGTAAAGGTTTCCCGATCTGCCCAGAAAACGCCCACCGATCTCATGAATGAAGACTGGGAGATTCAATTACACCAAATGACTCAAGGGATTCGGGAGCAAATCCTCAGTAGTCCTCTGGATTGGCCAGAGTATGGTAAGGTGCTGGAGGCGATCGCCACTTGGGATGGGGATTTTGTTCTCTGTCGTCCCTCTCTCAGCTTACCCAAACCGCTAACCCCCCATCACCAAAACAGCTTTTCTCGCTTGTGGAGAACTTGGGCAAGTCCCAAAGATTCTGACGCTTTAGCCCATACGATTAAACAAATTTGGGCCGAAGTATTTCGCAATAAGTACTTGCTCTACTGGCAATATCAAGGCATTGCCTTAAATCAGATTAGGATGGGTATTCTCATTCAACCCCTACAGAATGAACCCATGAGTGGGGCGATTTCCACTCAAGATCGGGAAGCGATCATTGAAGCGACGTGGGGACTGGGATATCTCGTGAGTGAACCTCAAGTCAGTGGCGATCGCTATCAAATTCACCTTCAGCCTTACCAACTTAAAGAGCAACAGTTGGGTAACAAACGTATTGCTCACCAACTCTGTGGTGAATTGTCCACCTTATCCCTGCATACTCCCCTATTAAACACCAAGGACTGCCTCCTCTGTGCCTATACTCTTGATTCCTCCTTGGTGGATCAACCCTGCTTAGGGGAAGCACAAATCCAATGTTTAGGCGATCGCACCCTCGCCCTAAAACAACAGTGGTACGATCGCTTCAGCCTCAAGTGGATCGGCAATCCTGACTTAAATTGGTGGATTACAGACGTTATCCCGCTAAATGACAAAACAAACTCTTCAGGTTCTTACCAGGGCGTAGGGGCCGCACCAGGGGTCGCTATGGCTCCAGTTGTGGTCTTACCGGAGAAACTCGAACCGATGACCTTAACTCCAGGACAAATTATTGTTAAACGGGCGATCGCCCCCCAAGAAACCTGGATCTTAAGCGGGGCAGCAGGTTTGATTACAGAAACAGGTGGAATGACTAGCCATGGAGCGATCGTAGCTCGGGAGTTAGGCATTCCTGCCCTCGTGGGAGTTGAACAAGCCACCGACCACTTCATAACTGGAGATCAGATTGAAATTAATGGTGAAACAGGAGAAATTCGTACCGGGGCGAACCCTGATTCACCTAACCCGATTGAACTTCAGGATGAAAGCAAACCAATAACGGTAGGGGCGAAAACTGTTTCGCCCCTACACGCAACCCAGCTTTGGATTAATCTCTCTCAACCCCCTTCTGGGGATCTTTCCGGCTTAGACGTGGATGGAGTGGGATTATTGCGATCGGAATTATGGGCAGCTAAACTCTTTCCAGGTCTTCAATGGTGGAAAGATGGCGATCGCTTCATGTCCGAATGGTTGAACAATCTACAAGAGTTAGCCCGGAGTTTTTACCCTCGTCCTATCTATTATCGTTCCTTTGACTCCTTTGAGCCTTCTCCTATACGAGGAACCTTAGCCTGTGATGTAAATGATTCTAGATCCACCCTATTGGATTGGGAGTTAACGGTGCTAGAAAACTTGTATCGCCAAGGTTATCAGAATATTCATTTAATGTTGCCCTTTGTGCGGACAGCGGAGGAAGTGGTTGCCATCCGTAGGCGGCTAGATCAACGGCAATTATCCCAGATGGAATTATGGATTATGGTGGAGGTTCCTGGAGTATTGTTGCAAATTTCAGAGTATATCAAGCTGGGGATTGATGGCTTAAGTGTGGGAACCAATGATTTGATTCCCTTGTTATTGGGTTTGGAGCGCCAGCAGTGGGAACAACATCGACAGAGTTTGAATGCTCTCCATCCAGTTGTGTTAAGCGCTTTGGAGCAGTGTATTACCCAAGCACGAACTGGGGGAATTAAAAGTAGCATTTGTGGTCAAGCTGTGGTGAACTATCCCCAGTTGATTAACCCTTTAGTGCGCTGGGGAGTTACATCGATTTCTGTAGAAATGCCTGCTATAGAGCGAGTGCAATGGGAGATCGCTCGTGTAGAGCAGGAGTTGATTTTGGAAGCAGTGCGGAAAGAGCAGATGAAAGCGTAAGTAAAAGTTAAAAATTAAAAATGAGAGGGGGTTTTCCTTTTTAATGGTGGGGAAGAGTGGGGAGTGATGGTTATGAAATTTGTCGATGAATATCGGGATGCTCAATTGGCGCAACGGATGGCAGCGGCGATCGCCGAAATTACGACCCAACCTTGGACAATTATGGAGATTTGTGGCGGCCAAACCCACTCGATTATTAAGTATGGCATCGATCAATTGTTGCCAGAAGAGATTACTCTGATTCATGGGCCGGGATGTCCGGTTTGTGTAACTCCGGTGACGCTTATCGATCGGGCGATCGCGATCGCCTCCCATCCCCAAGTCATTCTCTGTTCCTTTGGCGATATGCTCCGAGTTCCCGGAACCGACAAAGACCTACTGAGCGTAAAAGCCGCAGGTGCAGATGTACGGATTGTTTATTCTCCCCTCGATTGTCTCAAAATTGCCCAAGCCAATCCAGAATCTGAAGTGGTCTTTTTCGGGGTTGGTTTTGAAACCACTGCCCCCGCAACTGCCATGGCGGTTTATCAAGCCAAACAACAACAAATTCACAACTTTTCCCTCCTCGCCTCCCATGTCCGCGTTCCTCCAGCCATGGAAGCCATTCTCTCATCCCCCCAATCTCAAGTACAGGGATTTCTCGCAGCCGGTCATGTTTGCACAGTAATGGGATATACCGAGTATGAACCCTTAGTGGAAAAATACCAGATTCCCATCGTCGTCACGGGGTTTGAACCCGTAGACATTTTTCAGGGATTGTATCGCTGCATTCAACAGTTGGAAAGGAAAACAGAAGCGGTTGCCCTTGATAATCAATATAGCCGTTCCGTCCGTCGGGAAGGCAATCTAGGGGCGCAAACCCTGATTGATCGAGTGTTTGAAATTGTCTCTCGCACCTGGCGCGGGATTGGGGAAATCCCCGATAGTGGCTTAGGACTGCGGGCAGAATATTGTCCTTGGGATGCCGAAAAGCGCTTTACCGACTGGCTCGATCCGAATCCCCCGGTACTGACAACCGAATGTATCAGTGGTGAAATCATGCAAGGTGTGAAAAAGCCCCATGATTGTCCTGCTTTTGGCACGCGCTGCACCCCAGAACATCCCCTCGGTGCGCCCATGGTTTCCTCGGAAGGTGCTTGTTCTGCCTACTATCGCTATCGAGGGAATGGAATCCCTCATAGAGAATGAAATAAATACAGCGTTTTACGATGTTATGAGGTACAGTAAGAAAAATCCCCCTAAATCCTCCTTAGAAAGCAGGGGGATTGGAGGGATAAATGATGTACCACATAAAGTGCGAAAACTGCTGTAAGTGGGTAGACAATCAATAGTAATGCAGTAATCATATATTCTTAATGGCTATTACCTTTTGCCTATTGCCTTTTGCCTGACTTCTGCAAGAAGTCCAATCCTTATGACAGAGCCTTCAGAAATCTACCAACTAGGTCATCCCCTGCTGCGAACTATAGCTCGACCCATCGCCAACCCAGAAGATACGCGCATTCAAACCTTAATTCAAGACTTAATTGAAACAGCAAAATCCAGTCATGGTGTCGGCATTGCAGCCCCTCAAATTGGACAACCTTACCGTTTACTCATTGTCGCCTCTCGTCCCAATCTGCGCTATCCCAACGCTCCCAAGATGGAACCCACCCCACTGATCAATCCCCAGATTATCAGTCATTCGGATACTCAAATCAAAGGATGGGAAGGATGTTTAAGTGTTCCCGGAATTCGAGGATTAGTGCCTCGATTTACCGAAATTGAAGTTGAATATATCGATCAAAAAGGCAAACATCAGCGCCAGATATTCACCGATTTTGTAGCTCGAATTATCCAACACGAATTCGATCATTTGGAAGGCAAACTCTTTATTGATCGAGTGGAAAGCACCCAAGAGTTAATGAGTGAATCGGAATATCACCGACAAATTGTTGGCCATCCCATGCCTTCCCATACTTAACGTTTTATTTCTTCACCATGAATCAAGCAACTGCATGGATCGATCGCATTGCCAAAGCTTGTAACACTGAACCATCTGCGTCTTTAGGTGATGGTCATATTTCAGTGAAAACGGAACCTTGGGGATTGGGAGGCGGCAGCGCGATCGCTCAACTCTATCTTCCCCTGACTCGTCAACAATGCTGGCAAAAAGTCAGCAACTACTCCCAATGGGTCAATTATTTTCCTGACATTACCTACAGTCAAGTTTTGCCCAA
The DNA here is from genome assembly GCF_028330985.1 of Roseofilum reptotaenium CS-1145. Lineage (NCBI taxonomy): Bacteria > Bacillati > Cyanobacteriota > Cyanophyceae > Desertifilales > Desertifilaceae > Roseofilum > Roseofilum reptotaenium. The sequence continues at coordinate 8,917 of NZ_JAQMUE010000059.1, forward strand.
AAGCCAGCACCTCTATCAGAAAGGAATCAAAGACTTTATTCTGCTTCGTGTGGAAGTAGAAATTTATCTCCAAGTCCGGGAAACTTGCAACCAAGCTATAGAATTTGAACTCCTTAAAGGGTCTTTCTCGGAATTTCTAGCCTATCTTCATCTTCAAGATTACCAACAAGGAACTCTCTTAAGCTATGCAGTTCAAGCCACGCCCAATTTCCCTATTCCCGCGCCCTTCATTGAACAAGCTTTGAAGCTCGAATTACCAGCTAATATGCGACACATGCGCCAAGTCCTTTGTCCTTAGCCTTTTGCGCTTTGGGGGGGTAATGGGTATTGGTAACAAGTTAAGGCGATAAGCTAGGGGAGGCAAGAGGCAAGAGGCAAAAACCAATGCAAGAAAACCGGGTTTATTGACCAAATGCTAGGGTAATGCTAAAGATTTTGTTAAAATAATAGAAATTCAGAACACCTTGGAGAATACCAATCGTCATGCCCCAAAGCCAAAAACCCATTGTTATTGCCCCTTCTATCTTGTCCGCCGATTTTAGCCGTCTGGGAGAAGAGATTAAAGCTGTGGATGAAGCCGGTGCAGACTGGATTCATGTGGATGTCATGGATGGCCGGTTTGTTCCCAACATTACCATTGGCCCGTTAATCGTGGATGCTATTCGTCCCGTGACTCAAAAACCTCTGGATGTTCACTTGATGATTGTGGAACCGGAAAAGTATGTTGAGGGCTTTGCGAAAGCAGGTGCGGATATTATTTCGGTTCATGCCGAACATAATGCTTCCCCCCACTTACACCGGACTCTAGGACAAATCAGAGAGTTGGGCAAGCAAGCAGGAGTTGTACTGAATCCTTCTACACCTTTAGAGTTGATTGAGTATGTTCTAGAATTATGCGATTTGATTCTCATCATGAGTGTTAACCCTGGGTTTGGGGGACAGAGCTTTATTCCCGCAGTAGTTCCCAAAATTCGCAAGTTACGCCAAATGTGCGATGAGCGTGGACTCGATCCTTGGATTGAAGTTGATGGTGGCTTGAAGGTTAATAATACTTGGCAAGTCTTGGAAGCGGGAGCCAATGCTATTGTTGCTGGTTCTGCGGTATTTAAAGCTCCGGACTATGCTGAGGCAATTTCTGGAATTCGCAATAGTAAGCGTCCAGAACGGGAGCTAGTAACTGCTTAAAAGTTATGGGGTGAAAGATTTTTGCTCCTACATAGCAAAACCCAACCCATCTGTTGGGTTTTGCTTTTTTTAACCCAACCTACAGGAAAATTAGGCGATCGCATAGCCAGTAAGCACTCTTCGTGCTTACTACAAACAAAGCCCTATTTTAGATGAAACAATCCAGTAGTAGACTGTTTCATCTAATTTGATGCATTAGATTTCATTCGTAGTGAGGGCTTTAGCCCTCTCCAGCTAGGCTTTTAAGCACTCTTCGTGCTTACTACAAACAAAGCCCTATTTTAGGTGAAACAATCCAGTAGACTGTTTCATCTAATGTGATTCATTAGATTTCCTCCGTTGTTGCGCTAAAGCGCTCCGAACATTTTAGGGCTAAAGCCCTACAACGAATTGCAGCTAATGCACTATTTTAGCTGAAACAGTCCACTCCTTTTTTATGTCATTATTTTTAACTCTTCAAGATTTGATCATCTAGGGAAAAATCTACCTCTAGTTTATCTTTCCCTTGAGCTAGATAATCGGTTTCAAAGGAATCTTTTAGTCCAGACACAAGGTCATATTTCGGTTGCCAATTGAGTTCGTTTTTGGCTTTGTGAATATCGGCGAAGAAATGCTGAACACGCATGGGGAAGGCTTTGCGTTTGCCAAAATCAAATTGTTTGGGGTCATAATGGAGAATCTGGATATCTTCCGGGGATTTTCCGGCGGCGATCGCGCAAGCTTGAGCTAATCCATCAAACGTAACATAGCGTTCCCCAGAAATATTGTAAACTTGACCGATCGCTTGGGAATTGCCCAAAACTGCCCTCATCGCTTGGACTAAATCCTCACAATGTCCCAATTGGGTAATGGCGTTACCTGTACCCGGTATGGGAAGGGGGCGATCGCGCACAATACGGTCAAAAAACCATGCTTCTAAAGGATTATAATTGAACGGGCCGTAAATATACGTGGGGCGAATTGAGGTAAACGGCAGTTGCTTTTCACTGAGATATTTTTCTGTTTCAAACTTTCCTTTATGGCGGCTTTTGGGGTCTACTGGATCGCCTTCAATGTGGGGCATTTGCTCGGATTTCAAGTAAACTCCCGCAGAACTCATATAAACAAAATGTTTCACCTTACCCGCGAATAAATCCGCTAGGGGTTGAGTATCGCTGAGTTCCCGACCATTGTTATCGAAAATAGCATCAAATGCTTCACCTGCAAGCTTATCTTGGATTTGGTTGGCATCCGTACGATCGCCATGAATTTCCCTCACCCCTTCCACTGGTGCGGGTTTATTGCCTCGATTAAATAAGACCACTTCATGACCTTGTGCCACTAACAATTTGGTTAAATACACGCCAATAAACCGCGTGCCACCCATTACCAAAACTCGCATAGCGTTTCCTTGTTTTTACAGATAGTTTTTCCAGAGTCTAAGCTCTAGTTTATCATCCCAGTAGTGCCGTGACTGCTCTAATTTAGTGCTTTGTTTGTAGTAAGCACTAAAGTGCTTAAAAGCCTAGCTGGAGAGGGTTAAAACCCTCACTACAAACAAAATCTAATGCACCAAATTAGATGAAACAGTCCAGTAGCTATTGCCTTCCCCCCTTGAGGGGACATAGGGGGGGTTTGCGTCTTACCTATACCATCCATTGCAAACACTTCTGAAGTTCAGCTTGCATGACCTCGACAGGAGCGTGATAGCGACGACCATGGCCGGGTAAAATCCACTCAAAGCGGTAAGCGGTTAATTTTTTCATGGATTGGAGTAATTCATCCCAGGAATACCAACAATGGCGACGGAAGGCAATCAATTGTTGTAAAGAATCTGACCAAGCTAGATGATCGCCGGTAAACAGAAACTGATTTTGGTACAGAAGAACCGTGTGACCTTTGGTGTGACCGGGAACCGGGATAATCAGGAGATCGGGAGCGAGTTCGATCGCCTCTGTCCCCGTTAAGCGTTGTTCAATTCCTTGGGTATCATCAGCGATCTCATCCTCGTGCAACAGCCGATCGCAGCCAAAGTGATCGTGGAATTTCTGATGATCTGCCACATCATCCCGATGGGTTAAATACAGCCAGCGTATTCCTCCCATGGCTTCGATCCGTTTCACCAGGGGAGGGGTAAACCGGGGAGAGTCCACCAGAATATTCCCTTCTGGATGCTCGATGAAATAACTCGCTGCACCGAATGAGGATGCAGAATGATAGCCACAATGATACACATTATCGGCGATGAGCAAGGGAAAAGTATCTTGAGCCGTTTTGATATCTTGCGGTTTCTCTACTGTCCCAATAGAAGCCGTGGGACAAGCGAGCAGAGCTTGTAAGGCTTGTTGGCGATCGCCAGAATTTTCCGGTTGATGGTAAACTGCCGATTGTCCATTATCGTGGTGGAAAACCTGCGGAGCCATCCAACGACAGGTATCACAGTCAATGCAAGTGCGATCGACAAAGAAATCTCCAGCTACATTTTCTGATCGTCGTTTGGTTGCGGTTGCCATAACATTTATAGGGAATAGGGAATAGGGACTAGGGAATAGAATCGCCCCTGGCTATAACTTTAATCTCGAACAAGCTATCCATGCCGTTTTCCAATACTTGTAAACACTATAATACCCAGCGCTATAAGCTTCTCTGTGGTTTTTGCCAGCTATCTCTATTCTGGCGAAAAATCAGGTTTTCGACCGGCTTCCGATCAACTCTACAAAAAAGGTGGATAATAGTTCTTTGAAGAGTCGATCATCGTCTAGTCGTTCGCTCAACATTCAAACTTATCCCCCTCAATAACGGGAGAACAAACGTTAAGCTAGACCATTGTCCAATGTCATACCCAACTATGCAAACCCTCGATCGCAGTATTCCTCAACAACAACCTGATGCTGATATCCCAGGTGATTCTCCCTTAGAAATCGCCGGTAAAACCTTTAACTCGCGCCTGATGACGGGTACAGGTAAATATCGCTCCTTTACCGAAATGCAACAGAGCATTGTTTCCAGCGGTTGCCAGATTGTCACGGTAGCGGTGCGTCGCGTACAAACGAAAGCACCCGGCCATGAAGGATTAGCCGAAGCCATTGATTGGCAAAAGATTTGGATGTTACCCAATACTGCCGGATGTCAAACCGCAGAAGATGCCGTGCGGGTGGCTCGACTGGGGCGCGAAATGGCAAAATTACTGGGTCAGGAAGATAATAATTTTATCAAGTTAGAAGTGATTCCCGATCCCAAATATTTGCTTCCCGATCCCATCGGCACTTTAGAAGCGGCCGAGCAATTGGTCAAAGAAGGATTCGCGGTTTTACCCTATATCAATGCCGATCCCTTGCTGGCCAAGCGTCTCGAAGAAGTCGGTTGTGTCACCGTGATGCCTTTGGGGTCTCCGATTGGTTCCGGACAAGGAATTAAAAATGGGGCTAATATTGGCATTATTATCGAGAATTCTAAGATACCCGTTGTTGTCGATGCGGGTATTGGTACGCCTTCAGAAGCAGCAACAGCAATGGAAATGGGAGCAGATGCTTTATTGATTAACACGGCGATCGCCCAATCCCAAAATCCTGCCGCCATGGCCAGTGCTTTCCGCTTGGCTACTGAAGCTGGACGCATCGCTGCCGTTTCGGGTAGAATTCCCGTCAAAGCCTATGCCAGTGCCAGCTCTCCCCTAACCGGTACAATCAATTAAACCGGAATTGTCCTCACTGCATCCCCTGGCTTGACTCCAGGGGCTTGAGTTACTCGTTAAAAAGTCTTAAAAATTTAAAAATGGGAACTATGGTGTGAAAAACGGTTGACCCATTTACTCATTACTCTTCTGCCGCGCGAAGCGATATGTTCTCGCAGAGAAAGGGGGAGTTAGGAGATCTTCTATTGGCTATTGCCTATTCCTTTCCTATTCCCCTGACCTTCAACCACCCAGCTCCAGAGGGGATGACTTTTTCCCTGTTGATGAATGCGATAGACTTTACGCTCTAGGCCTTTGCGATAAGGGAGCGGAAAGCCTACGAGAATATTGCGACTTTGCCAGACTAAAACAGCAGTCGTTAAACCGATACTGCTGGAAAAGCCGATCGCCGCTAGGGGGTGGAAATAGAAACTATAGTACAATCCAGACCAGGTAAAATGCTCAAACAGGAGTGATAGGGGCGATCGCATTATCCACAGACTCGGAAGTCCCAAAACCAGCCACCATAACATCACTACCAACCAGCGTCCCCCAACCAGCAATTGATGATAACGCATCACTTGCGCCTGAAACTGGGGATCGAGATCAATCTGGGAATCAGGGGAAACCAAGTTAATTCCAAATGAGAAATTACGTCTGATTTAGATTATACATCGCTTCGCACGATAATGGCTAATGGGTAATCCGTAAGGAGTAATAGTCTCGGCTGTTTTGCTTCCGATCAAGTTTAAACTTAGGAAAAAAGGAGGAAAACCCTCTCCAATTCTGAGGTTTAGCGATCGCAAAAAATAGAATGAAACAGCTCTGCTGCTTAAAAAAGGGGGCAATAAAAGTCCCCCTTTTTAAGCTAATCTTGTAGGGGTTTCATTGAACTACGATCCGGCATGTAGGGGCGAACGGCCGTTCGCCCCTACAGATTTTGTAAATAGTAGTAGCAAGAATCCTCAGTAGCATTAACTCACGGCTGTAGGTAGACTAGAAGTAACAAGAGAGGGTTAATATGGGAGGCTTGCTTTGAGCATCAATCAATCAACCGCGATCGCCACTGCTGAAGAAGCGCGGATAGCAAGAGAGGCCAGCAAAACCTTTGCTGCTCTGATTCCCAATCAAAAGCCACTACAACTCACAGTAACCAGTGATGACGACATTGAGAGAGAACTGACCCTTCCTCCAACGGCAGTTCGACTGCTTTTCGATATTCTCGAACAGATGGCCCTTGGTAAAGCCGTAACCATTATCCCGGTCAATGCTGAGTTAACTATCGAGCAAGCTGCTGACCTACTCAATATCTCCCGTTCATTTCTCGCAGATCTCGTAGACAAAAATGAAATTCACCACCGCAAATTGGGTAGGCATAGACGAATTTTATTTGAGGAACTGATGAACTATAAAAAGAAGGTTGAAGAGTCTCAAAAAGCAGCTCTCGAAGAACTTACTGCTCAAGCAGAAGAGTTAGACTTAGGGTATTGACCTTGGCAAATTTTACCGCCCTCTACGATGCTTGTGTCCTCTACCCAGCACCGCTTAGAGACCTCCTGGTTAGCTTGGCTGGAACGGGTCTGTTTCGCGCTCGCTGGAGTCATATCAACAGCGCGAAGCGCTGTTATGAAGTACAGTAGATAAAAGTCCCCCTTTTTAAGGGGGATTTAGGGGGATCAACAATGTACCGCATAACAGAGCAAACTGCTGTATGATTCATCAAGAATGGATAGAAAATCTGCTTAAGAATCGACCAGACTTGAAACCGGCTGCTAATCAGTAAGGGATAATCGTCAACGATAACTCATTCTTTACATTGGGCTGATCTTTCTACCTTACTTGCCAGAGTTCTCCTTCGTTTTCTCCTAATTCGCTAAAGCCAATTCCTGTTTTAATTGATCTGGAATATTAATTGCTGTTTTCAGTCCCCGCAAGCCTTCCCATTGTGTTCTTTCATCCCAGCATATATCTCCCCATATTTCATCGTTGAGGATTGTGCGATTGAGGATTGCACCATTGAGGTTAGCACCCCTGAGGTTTGCGCCACTCAGATTTGTGCGATTGAGGATTGCACCATTGAGATTAGCACCACTGAGATTTGTACCCTTGAGGTTGGCATCACTCAAATTTGTGCCACTCAGGTTAGCACGACTGAGATTTACACAACTGAGATTTGTGCCACTCAGGTTAGCACGACTGAGATTAGCACCACTCAGACATGCTTCTATGAGTTCTACATCTACAAGGTTAACGCGACTGAAATTAGCACGACTGAGATTAGCACCACTCAGGTTTGTACAATTGAGATTGGCACGACTGAGATTGGCACCACTCAGGTTGGCACCCTTGAGTTCTGCCCCCCTCAAGTCTGTGTCCTTGAGGTCTGAGTCCTTAAGTCCTGCGTCACTGAGATTGACACAACTGAGGTCTGCCCCTATAAGGTTAGCGTGCTTGAAGTTAGCGCGCTTGAGGTTAGCACCACTGAGGTTGACACCACTAAGGTTGACACCTGCAAGAAAGGTACCAACTATATTGAGAAAACCTAATACGCCAACACAGGAACTATAACCAATGATTCTTAAAAGTTTAGTACTATCCTCTAATTTCCCGTCATTATTGAGTTGTCCGCAAGGATAAAACTTGATTTTATCTCTTAGTTCCGCTTTGTCTTGTCCATAACGGTGCAGCTCTAGGAGCAAGATCGTTACATTTAATCCTGTATAAACATCAATCTGCCGTAATCCTAAAGCTAGTTGACTATCTGCCATTCTCTCTTGCAGAGCCAGCATTTTTTTCAGGGGATAGTTTTTATTGGGAGAAGCATCAATATAGTCCCCTGCACACCAGGAATAATAAACTTCCTGCAACCGTTGAAACAACGCCAAATAATCAAATGTCTCAATTTCCATCAATAATCTCAGCACATACTCTACAATTTTTGGCGTTAATCTTCCTACACCAAAGAGATCGTAGACTTGCCATGCTACATCCTCATTACTGAGCTGATATTCTCCCTGCTTCTGTTGTTGTTTTAATTTCGTCCAATTCTGTATACTTGTTACTATTCGTTTCGGATCATAATCTTCAATGCTGACAAGATTATCTTCATTTTTTTTATCGACCATTTCTTCCCAGTTTTCCAATCTCTTGTATTGACTACTGTCCCTAACTAAAAAAATATCTCCATCATGGTTAAATGCAATGATCGTTTTCATGTCTAAAGAGTAGATGGTCATATCTAATCCCATACCTTCTTCAGGTAGAATCTCCTCTTTTATAAATCCAGTAACTTCATTTCGACTAGCTTTAAATAATTTATGTTTAAATTCGTGTACGGGATGCTCGTAAAAGACATAAAATTCATCCTGTAAATCAGATAAATCAGACAATTTTGAACAACAGAATTCAAGGCTGATTTCTGTCCATTTACAGGATAAGTTATCACTTTTTAGACTTGAAGAACTCTTTATTTTTTTTAAGTTATGTACCAATCTATTTCGTTGTTTGATTTCATAACCTGGAAACATTTTTGTTTGTATTCTAGACCTTTAATTAAATTTCTCAAAAGCGATCGCTGGCAAAGTAACTATGGAAGTGCCCAATGATATAGAATTAGTTTTAGCAATTGTCGATCTATGGTATGAACATAGAAATTGGGCAATGCAATTCCTAAAAGAGAACTTAAGTTTAGATCGACCTGAAGATATACTCTCCAAGCCATACAGAGGATATCATTCCATTGGAGGGACAGAATGGTTTTATAGAACGCATGGTCTGGGGGTTGATATACATAAACCTCACAATAAGGGAGGAATTGACTTTGATTTTTTCTGCCCCGATCCAAATGATTGGCAGTTACGTGATTTTTTAGTAAAACAGTACAATGATGGACAACTAGTTAAGCGTTTTTACAAACCCTTAATCCAAGATAATGATCGTTGGGAAAATGCTGTGGCCAAAGTTGTATAGCACTTCCCCTATATCAATCGGTAGTTGGGGTAGAGTCTAGTATTTCTCCCTCTCCCTCCGTAACTGTTGCGAGGATAGCGCGGCCGGTTTTCTCGCGCCACCAGGCTAACAGGGTACTGGCGATAAAGATACTGGAATAGGCTCCAGAAATAAAGCCTACAATCAACGCCAGAGCAAAGAATTTTAAGGTTTCGCCACCGAGGAAGAAGATGGCAACGAGGGGTAAAATGGTGGTAATGCTAGTATTGAGCGATCGCATCAACGTCTGATTCACCGCCTCATCAACCACATCATTAATATGCTTTTCGGGATAAAACTGGAGGGTCTCGCGCACCCGGTCATAAATGACCACCGTATCATTGACAGAAAATCCAATAATCGTCAGCAGCGAGACAATAAACAGGCTATCAATTTCCACTCCAGCGATCAAACCCAAGATCGAAAAGACTCCCATGGTGACGAAGACATCATGGAAGAGAGCGACAAAGGCAAAAAAGGCATAATCGAGCTGGAAACGGAAATTTAAGTAGAGGGTAATTCCCGCAAACGCTACTAAAAGTGCCAGTAAACCCGATGTAAACAACTGTCTCCCCAAGGTCGGGCCAACGGTATCAATTTGTGTTTGGGTCACATCAAATGTACCGATCGCCTCGGCTAAACTATTTTGCAGTTCTGTGCGCTCTTCCACATCCAAATCTTTGGTGCGGATACTCACTCCAGTGCCATCTTCACCGGTAATCTGGATGTTGGGATTAGCAATACCGAGGCGATCGGTAACTTCCCGTACTTTAACAATCTCAATCGGTTGGTCACAATTTCCCACTTCCGTGCAGTCAAGATCCAGTTGCAGACGGGTTCCGCCCACAAAATCCAAACCCGGACGTAGGGGGGCCCCAATTCCTGGACTCCCCCAAGAAATTGCCATGGCCAAAAATCCCACTAGAATCACACCAGCAGAAATCGACCACCAGAGATTACGTTGTTTAATAATGCTAATCATGGATTTACCGTTTGGGGAGCGGAGCAAGATTGGGACAAAATAGGTTGGGTTTACGCAGTCCGGGAAACTGAAGCACGTATAACATCAGGGTACGACTGCATGTAACGGCAGTAAACATACTAATGACGACCCCAATACCGAGAGTCAGAGCAAACCCTCGGACTAAACCCGTGCCTAACCAGAATAGGGCAATACAGGAAATCAGGGTAGTCAGGTTACCATCGAGGATACTGGTAAATGCCCGATAAAAGCCCGATTCTACGGAACGATAGAGGGTTTTACCCCCACGCAGTTCTTCCCGGGTGCGCTCAAAGATTAACACATTAGCATCGACGGCCATGCCGATACTGAGGATAAAACCAGCAATCCCGGGTAAGGTGAGGGTGACTTGGAATAGCTTAAATGCTGCAAACGTGAGCAGAGCATAGACGAGGAGGGCAATATTAGCGATCGCCCCGGGCAGGCGATAATAGATCACCATATACACCAGCACGAGGAATAATCCACCCAACCCTGCATAGATACTGCGACGAATACTATCTTGTCCCAATGTCGCGCCAACCGTGCGGTTTTCCACAATTTCCACAGGCACGGGGAGAGCGCCCCCTCGCAGTTGGATCGACAAGTCATTAGCGGTTTCAGCCGTAAAATTCCCCGTAATTTCCGCACGACCTCCCACAATCCCGGTTTCCGCAAATTCTACGCCGACGGTTGGGGTACTGACGAGTTTATTATCCAGGAAAATACCAATAGTGCGACCCGTTCCAGCTAAATTTTTCGTTAGTTCAGCAAACTTATCTCCCCCTTCACCATTAAACTCTAGTATCACAGCCCAGTTTGCTCCTCCTTGGGGAGGACGGGGTAAAGAGTCTTGCAGTTGCTCCCCAGTTAAGCCAATTTTGTCAAAGAGGGGAGCAATGTCCTCATTGAGTTTAGCGATCTGCTCCTGATTTTCGGCGAGCGCCTCTGCCGCCACTTCCGGGTCTTCCTGTCGCAGTAAAGCTTGCTCAAACTGCAATTGTCTCCAAATCTGAAATTGGGCGGCAAATTCATCCTCTGTCCCTTGCCGTTGCTGGCGGAACTCCAACTGCGCTGTGCCACCCAATACCCGTTCCGCTTGAGCTGGATCGTTAACCCCCGGCAGTTGGATCGAGAGCTGATCCTCTCCCACCGTCTGGATCGCTGCCTCTGAAACCCCCAGACCATTGACCCGATTTTCCATCACTCGTTGCACCGCTTCCAATTTACGAGGTGTAATTTCCGGGACTTCTGGTGTGGTTTTTACTTGAATGGTCAATTGTGCCCCCCCTCGCAGGTCTAAACCTAGGCGGGTTTCGACTTTCGCCAATACCGCGATCGCGGCGATCGCCAGCACAATAATTAAAGCTAAAATTGTCCGTTGTTTCCCCATCGTTTAATCTGTGATAGTGAATGATATAGGGAGTAGGCTAGGCAATAGGGAGTAATGGGCGATCCCCGTGTCTCTCCATCCCCCCATCCCCCTATCCTTGCATCTCCTAAACCTGTAGTGCCATCATTTTTTTAACAGCTTCTACAATTTTACCCGGCTGAACAATCGTCAAGTTTTCCAGAATGCCATTATAGGGAGTCGGAATATCCTGAGATGAAAGGCGTATCACTGGAGCATCGAGTTCATCAAACAATTTGTCGTTAATTGAAGCCGTTAATTCTGCACCAATACCCCCCGTTTTCATGCATTCTTCCACAATCACCACCCGATGGGTCTTGCGAATTGATGCACTAATGGTGTCAAAATCCAGGGGTTTGAGGGAAATTAAATCAATAATTTCTGGATCAAATCCTTCTTGCTCTAGGGTTTTGGCCGCTTGCATGGCATGATGACGCATCCGGGAATAGGTCAAAATGGTCACATCTTTACCTCGACGGACAATTTCTGCCCGGTCTAAGGGCACTAAATATTCAGTTTCGGGTAAGTTTTCCTTTAGGTTATACAGCAAGACATGCTCGAAAAATAAGACCGGGTTGCCATCGCGAATAGCCGATTTCATCAGTCCCTTAGCATTGTAGGGGGTGGAACAGGCAACAATTTTCAGTCCCGGAACTGCTTGGAAATAGGCTTCTAGACGTTGGGAGTGTTCTGCACCCAGTTGTTTACCCACTCCGCCTGGCCCCCGAATCACCAGGGGAATCGTAAAGTTGCCCCCAGAGGTATAGCGCAGCATTCCCGCATTATTGGAGATTTGGTTAAAGGCTAAGAGCAAAAAGCCCATATTCATCCCTTCAATGATCGGTCGCAGTCCAGTCATCGCAGCACCAACCGCTAATCCGGTGAAGCTGTTTTCCGCAATGGGAGTATCGAGTACCCGCAGTTCTCCATATTTTTCATAGAGTCCTTTGGTGACTTTGTAGGAACCGCCATATTGGCCAACATCTTCGCCTAGGACGAAGACGGAGGGATCGCGGGCCATTTCTTCGTCGATCGCTTCCCGGAGGGCATTGAAGAATAGTGTTTCTGCCATTTGCTACGATAAATAGAGTGTGGGGTTAGGTCAAAGTAGCAGTTTAACAAAAAATGGGGTCTTCACAGTCATGGCGATCGAATCTGCACTCGATTGGTTGGCGGTAGCTGGGTATTTGGCATTTGCGTCGTTTATTATCTGGCAGGTACTGACTCGCTCAAAATAGCTGGTTTTCATCACCAAAACTAGAGTAAACTAGATGGCTGTAATTAACTCTTACGGAACCATGTATGAAACTCTTTGCTTAAAGCAAGAGCATAAGGCCACTCAATTAAAGATTTTTTTACTTCCTCTTAAAGAGACCCATATTCAACACTTGATTCAACTTGCCCAGGAGAAAGATTTAGTCGATCTCATGGGTTGGGATACTTTTTTTGAAACGAACGATACACCAGGATTTATTGAAGCTATTTCCGAGTATGCCTTGAAGGAAATATAATTCACCACTTTAGAGCGCTCATGGCACGACGATAATTTGTTTATGTCTATCTGCTGCTTAGGTTTAAGAATTTGTCTAACGCTTCTGTAATAGCTGGAGGCCAACGGCGGATATTTGTCACCCAATCGATATCTTTATAGCGACTATCTAAACCCACAGCAGCAACCCAATTACTTTCGGCTTCTCCTTGTTTTCCTTCTACCCATAAAGCAGCACTTAAGGCAGCTCGCATGTCAGCAAATTGGGGATATTTGCGGTTCAGATTTCGCATCATTTTAATGGCTTTTTCAGTTTCGCCGATTTCATAGGTGGCGAGGGCTTGACTGGCTAGGGCAAAGGCAAAGTTAGGGGCAAGTTGGTTACAGGTTTGATAATCGGCGATCGCCCCTTGCCAGTCTTTTAAGCCCATTTTGGCATTGCCGCGATTGTTATACGCTTGGGCATCATCAGGGTTAATGTCCAGGATCTGATTGTAGTCTTCAATGGCTTCTACATAGCGTCCTAACCCTTCTAAGGCGGCTCCCCGATTGAGATAGGGGTCGGTAACCAAAGGTGCAAGTTCGATCGCTTCATTATAATCGGCGATCGCCTGCTCAAATTTCCCCTGACTCGCACGGGTAATTCCTCGATTGCTCCAACCGGCTGCACTTTCCGGATATCTCTCTAAAATTTGCGTCCAATAGGCTTCTGCTGTGGCAAAATCGCCCTGATTTGATGCCGTAAATGCCTGTTGTGCCAAGTCTTCTAAGGTGCTAGAGTCATCCACCGCACTGATTAACCGAGGGGTTGCACTGCTCCGATCCCAAATCTGATGGGGAAATTCCCGTATCGAAATCGCCTGGGCAGGTAAAATAATACTGGCTACAAGGATGGCGACGATTAACAGTCCTTTCCAAAATAGATTCATAAGTGCTCTTGCAATAAGGGATAATTGACTTCATTTTAAACTGAATGGGAGCATCTCAAAAACGTTTTTCTCAGATTTTATGACTTAAAACCGACGAGTAAACTTGACAAAACCTCGAAGTTTCACCTAAGATGAGTCGAAAATTATATTTTAGAGGAAAAATCAATCGTGAATAGAGGTTTGCTTTCTCCTTTAGAAATTAAGGCAGTGCTTGAAGATTATGGAACCCCTTTATATTTGTATGATTTTAACAAAATAGAACACCAATACAGTAAACTCATATCAGGTCTGCCTGCAAACTTTACCGTTCTCTATACCCTGAAAGCCAATAGTAATTTAAGCATTTGCCACCAATTTGCCCAGTTAGGAGCAGGGGTAGATATCAGTTCAATCGGAGAGTTAAATGCAGCCCTTAAAGCCGGGTTTTCTCCGGAACAGATTACGTTTACAGGGCCAGGAAAAACGAACTCAGAACTAAGAGCGGCAGTAGAAGCGAGGATTGACACGATTGTGCTAGAGTCCGTTAACGAAGCTCGTCGATTAAATGATTTTGCAGAGGAAGAAGGAAGAAAACAAGATGTTTTGATTCGGATTAATCCCTTATATCGAACCAGTCAGAGTTGCGAAATACGTGAAAAAGGGACGAGTTGTGGGGAGAATGATAGTAAGAATTTGCCACAAAATTTGAAAATTCAAACCATCGCCACTAGCGCCAGTAAATTTGGGGTGGATGAAGCTCAAGCTCCAGAAGCAATGATGGCGATCGCGGATTATCCCCATTTGAACTTAAAAGGGATTCATATTTTTACGGAAAGTAACGTTCTCGACTATACGCAATTACTGGCTTCTTGGAAGAATACGATCGCGATCGCAAACCGCCTCAACGACCAAGGCCATGCCATTTCAGTTATTGATTTTGGCGGAGGCATTGGCATACCCTACAATTGGGTCGATCCTGAATTTGATATGCCCTCTTTTGGTCAAGAATTACAACAAATTTTTGACAACAATTCCTATCCATACCAATGTGTGGTAGAAATGGGACGTTACCTAGTTGGAGAAGCAGGGTGTTATATCACTGAAGTCGTTGATCTCAAAGAATCTCAAGGTCAAAAATTCATCATTCTCGATGGTGGAGTCCACCAACTGTTAAGACTCTCTATGAAGCCAGCAAGCAAATATATGCAAGTGGTGGGAAAGCATAACAGTAAGACTCTGAAAGCCACCTTGGGAGGAAAGCTACCGACCCCGTTAGATATTATGGTTGAGGATGTTGAGGTTCCAGAAGATATAGGAATCGGCGATCGCCTGGTCATCTATAACTGTGGAGCCTATGGCTTTAATCATAGCCTGACCAACTTTGCCCTCCACAACTATCCAGCAGAAGTCGCTTATAGTCACGGAGCAATGCACCTTATTCGCGAAAAAGGAAAAATAGAAGATTTTTTCTGCAATCAAAAATTGCCCTTATTGAACTCCAATTAACCATGAAACACGTTAAATTTACCGCGATGGAACATGGCGATGGAGAAGATTACGATTTATTATGTGAAAGTTTTGAAGAATATACCTCCAACTTACCCCAACGCATTTTAGATAGCTTAAGAGAATTGAATACCGCTTATGAAGGTTATCAAATTTCCCGGTACGAACATTCTTTGCAAACGGCGACTAGAGCCTATCGCAATAACGAAAACGAAGAAACGATAGTTGCAGCATTAATTCATGATATAGGGGGAACTTTAGCCCCTTACAACCATGCTGTACTAGCGGCTGCTATTCTTCAACCTTATGTTTCTGAAAAAACGTGTTGGATAGTAGAACATCACGATATATTTGTCAAATATTACTGGGGACATCATCGAGGTTTAGACCGTTATACTAGGGAAAAATATCGCCAACATCCCTACTATCAAGCTACGATCGATTTTTGTCATAACTACGACCAAAATAGTTTTGATCCCAATTATGATACACTCCCTTTAGAGTTCTTTGAACCCATCGTTTACAAAATTTTCGCCCAACCTCGCCATCACAGTCCTTATCTTGAAGAGTAGAAAACCGATAACAATATTATGGAACCTATTCCCATCTTAGTTATCTGTCCTAGACCCATAGATTACTTCAACTGTCAAACCATACCCGAAGCAGAAAAGTATGAATTTCATTTTCTGGATGCGCCCTTAGAATTAAGCGGTTTTAGTCAAAACTTTGATGCCATACAATACTTAGAAAAGTGCCGTCAATATATTCAACAGCACAATATTAAAGTCCTATTAGCGACTCGTGATATTCCCAGTTTATTCCAAGCACAACTGAGCCAGGAATTTGAACACTTGCGCGGCCCGAGTGTCGAATCCTCTTTTTTATGCTTGCACAAATATTACACCCATAAAACAATTAATTCCCCATCTAGTCAATATACAATTTGTTTATTAGAAAAAGAAAAAAATATCTCTGAATATATTCGAGAAATAGAACTACCATTTCCTTGGATCGTCAAACCTTGCACCGGGGCTTGCTCATCAGCAATCCTCAAAGTTTCTAAGATTCAAGAAGCTAAAACTGCCATTGGATTTTACCAGGATTATGTAGTAGAAAGAATCCATGACTTACAAAAGTTTTTAGCCCTTTATTTAGATTCAGATCAATATCCACTCATTAATAGAAATCCAATCTTACTTGAAGAATATGTTGACTATCCCTATAAATGTTGCGTCGATGGATGCGTGAGCAATGGAGAACTATTAATTTGGGGAATTTCTGACAGTCATTACTATTCAAGACAACCCGAATGTTTTGCCGATTATACCTTTCCTTCTAGTTTACCTCTGACGATTCAAGATAATCTATTTCGAGAGTATCGGAACATTGTACAACAATTAATCGAGTATGGCTTTGACAATCAATTTATTGACGTAGAATTTTTCGTCAGCGATCGAGGAACAATAAAACTCATGGAAATTAATGGACGGATGATACCGATATCTGCCGCTCTATATCGTCAGTGTTTAAATCAAGGTGATCCTTATACTGCGCTCATTTCAATTGCCATGGGTTCTAGACCCAAAACGCCGACTCTCAACGGATTAGTGGGAGGGATATTTTATATAACTACGTTTGCTAAAGGCATTGCTAAAGATATATTTGATTTTGAATTAGCCCATCAATTTTCTGACCTAGAAGTTAGGTTAAATCCCGAAGAGGAAATAACTGAAACAAGTTCTAGTGGTTTAACTATAGCCGCCCTCAATTTAGTCGGAAACAGTTATGCAGAAATACATGAACAAGCCGATCGAGTAAGACGACAACTTTTGAAACAACCCGAATTTTCCCCTTGGAATTAATCTAGATTAACCTGAGCTGAAGTGAATTTTTATGACTGCCATTCAAACCCAATCTTTTATTACCGTCAAAAATAAACGTTTTCACTATATCTGGCTGCGAGAAAATTGCCCCAGTTGTCGCTATGCTGCTCCTTATCAACAACTCTACGACCCTAATATTAGCGATCGCCCAGAAAACCCGCAACCTCTATCCGTAGATTTAAACGAGGATACCTTAATCATTGACTGGGATGAAACCCCTGCCCATCGTAGCGTATTTTCTGTGGAGTGGTTGCTCGACCATAGTTACGATCCTCAACCGGAAGTCGATTCAGATAACACCATTTTATGGGATCGAGCCAAACTAGAATTGCGATCGCCGCAAACCTATGATGCGCTGAAGATCAATAATGAGAGTTGGATGGAGCCGTTATTTCGCTTAGGATTCGTCATTCTCGAAAATATTGCCCCTGACGAATTGGAATCCTTTCTGTCATCTATCGGTCCCATTTACAATGCCGATTATGGCAAAATCATGCCCCTGGAAACCAGAGATAGAGCTAAAAATTCCTTACCTTTGAGCGATGGATGTGCTTTACCCCCTCATAACGATCTGAGTTACTGGGGAGGGCATCACTTGGCTCAATTTCTCTATTGTGTAGACCATCAAAATCCAGGTGGTTACTCTATATTAGTAGACGGTTTTCGGGTTGCTGAAGACTTTCGCCAAGATCATCCCCAATATTTTCAAATTTTGGTGGAAACTCCGGTACAATTTTGGTTACTAGACAAAATGCATCAATATCAGTTTTGCAATACTGCAACGATCTTGGAATGCGATAGAGAAGGAAAATTGACTACTGTACGTTTTAGCAAAAGGAACTGTAGACCTCATTTACTCTTTGAGGAATTAGAACATTTATATCAAGCATATCATACTTTTTTTCGCTATCTAAAAAAACCGGATTATCAATATCAGTTTCAGTTGCAACCCCATAACTGTCTGCTCTTCCAAAATTTTAGAGTCCTGCATGGAAGAACTGCTTTTGATCCCGCTCTTGGAAATCGCAAGCTCAGTTCAGGTTATCTGGATTGGCACTTCTTTGTGGGCAGGAAGATGTTTCAGAATTACAAAATTTAATTATTGGAGAATAACTGATGAAAATCGCCTATATTAAACCCAGATTTTTGAATGAGAAAAGAGTCGGTTTGTTACCACAACATCTCTATCATTGTAGTCGAGAAGATGAACGCAGATTTGAGAGAGACTACGGGAAAAGTTTAGGCATTTCTGATGAAGCTTATGGAGAAGGTGCGGGTTATTCTCGTGAAAGTCTCTTTGCTTGGGCAGATGTCATTTACTGTATTAAAGTTCCCCAACCCCAAGATTATCAATATTTTAGACAGAATCAAACTCTGGTCGGTTGGATTCATCCCTTTGGTGCATCAGGAAGACATTTTAGGGAACATTGCGCTGAACCGAAAAATATCCAACTGTTTGATGTGACAAACCGCATTTCAACTCGGGTAACTCAACGACAAATAGAAACACTAAATATTCCTAGGGATATTACTCATAAGAATAGTGTAATAGCAGGTTACGCTTCCATGATGCAAGCGACGGTGTTGCGTGGGGGGATTACTCAAAACGATCGAGTTGCTGTATTCGGTGGAGGCAATGTGGCTTATGGTGTTTTGAAATTTTTAGCCAGTCAAGGAATCGATCCTTTATTGCGTCGCCGAAGTACTATCGATCTAGTACAGCAAGAATTTCAAGATTATGATATTTTTATCAATACAGTGGAAATTAGTCAGGGAGATGCACCTATTGTCACTTTGGAGATGCTAGATTTGATGAGATCTACGGGTTGGATTATTGATGCGGCAGCCGATACAGGTAGAGCCATTCAAGGGACTCGCGCAACTAAAATTGAAGATCCAATCTATCAAGATGAGCAAGGACATACATTTTATGTCGTTGATAATTCTCCATCTCTGCTGTATCGAGAAAGTAGTGAAGCTGTTAGTGAAGGTTATGCCAAGAATTTTTGGTTTAAGCCCATGAGCTATTGGTATAGTGATTTCTGTATTGCCCCTTAAACCAATATCATATTAAAAAACAGAAAAATGTCAACTAATTTTCAAGTTCGCTTACCGGATAATATCAAAGATTTACCCATTAATGAGGAATATTTTTTTATTACGGAAAATGGTCAAGAGCGGCGCTTAAAGCTCCATGATTATGCAGAAGTTTATCGGATTCCTGGGCTTTATAACTATTTGGCGTTAGAGAAACTTGCCTATCGCTCTCCTGAAGTGATGACTACTTTATTAACGGAAAATGTACAAGAGAGCGGTGAGTCGATTCAGGAATTAAAACTATTAGAACTCGGTGCTGGTAGTGGATTATTTGGTCAAGCGGTTACTAAGCTTGGAGTGACATCTATTATTGGGATTGATATTGTGCCTGAAGCGGCTGAAGCTTGTCGAAGAGATTATCCGGGAGTCTATGAAGAGTACTTTGTGGAAGATATGACTGAATTATCACAGTCAACTCGCAAGCTTCTAGGGGAGAAAAAGTTAAATGGTTTTGTGTGTTGTTCGGCATTGAGTGATGGACATATTCCGGTCAAAGCTTTTATTACGGGGATGAACTTAATCAAGAATCAAGGCTGGGTATTGTTTAATGTGGCAAAATCGAGTTACGAATGCAAGGATGATTGTCCTGAGTTTGTCAAGTTTTACCGTCAGTCAGTGGAAAAAGGTTACTTAAACGTGCAGGCGACTCAAACCTATATTCATCGCTGTTTTTTTAACGGTAAATCTCTGGAATATGTGGCGATTTTAGCAAAAAAATAACAAAATTATCCCACTGAGTTAAGCTAGAAAGTTAGATGGATGCAGAGTTTTTAAAATCAATTATCGAGAACCGATTTGCTATCCCCGATCGCCATCAGGTTGCTGAACTAACCCCTAAGCTGATGGCGAATTTGGGGGAAGTAACCTGGGAATTGCGCGATCGCAGCTATATGACGTTGAGCGCCTGGATATGGGGATGGCACGATTGCACCTACTATAGCGATGCAGAGCTGCTGGAGCTGGCAGAACAGGCTAAACGTAATATTAAGATCGGTCTGGGTGAAGCCGAAAGCGATCGCGTATTTTTGCGAACTTATTCAATTTTGCTCTTAAATGACTTAACCGACTTCGATCGCCAGCATCCTTACTTAGACGAGCCAGAAATCCGCGATCGCATGGCACTCTATTTAGAATATCTGCAACAAGAGCAAGATTTAAGAGGCTATGTCTGCGATCAAAAAGGATGGGCCCATGGAATTGCCCATGTAGCTGATTCTTTGGTCGTTCTGGGTCGAAATCCTTATCTTAACGAATCCGATCTCATCCAGCTTTTAGACGGAATAAGTAGCAAATTGCGACACCTCATGGCATCGGTTTACCTCCATTCCGAAGAAGAGAGGCTCGCTAGAGCTGCCGTCAGTATTTGCCAACGGAATCAATTGACAATAGCGCAAATTAATGATTGGCTCAGGAGATCCATTGAACCCGATCTTCGTCGTCCATCCGGTCGTTTTGTTTGGGATGACTTTGAGAGGTATCCTTGGCGAAAAATCCTCACCGATCCGATCGAAAAACTCTGTGCTTATCGAAATCTGCAAAACTTCCTTCGTGCCTTCTATTTCCAGTGGCAAAACCAAGAAATGGCGACCGAAAGACAGCAAACGGTGCAACACCAAATCGGCCGTGCTTTGGAATTTATTGATGCTGGTTTTTATAATACCACTCAAGGATTCTTTGTTAATCCCTAACTATAGTATTTTATGTCTAAAATCATTCTAATTACTGGAGTGAGTCGAGGTCTCGGTCGAGCTATGGCCGAGCAATTTATCCAGTTAGGACATACGGTTATGGGTTGCGCTCGCAATCAGAAGATCGTTGAGGAACTTAATCAGAATTTTAGCAAACCCCATAATTTTATGGCGGTGGATGTAACGGACGATCTGGGAATTAACACCTGGAGTCAAAGGATTTTATCTGAATACGAGCCACCAGATTTACTCATTAACAGTGCTGCGGTTCCCCACCCGCGCATTCCGCTCTGGGAGATTTCCACAGAAGAATTCGATCGCACGATCGATGTTAATATAAAAGGTGTTGCTAACATCATTCGCCATTTCGTCCCGGCAATGGTCGCTCAAAAACGGGGTGTAATTGTTAACTTTAGCGCTGGTTGGGGTCGCTACACGGCAGCCAATGCTGCTCCCTATTGTGCCAGTAAATGGGCGATCGAAGGATTGACTGGAGCATTAGCCCAAGAATTACCTTCAGGAATGGCAGCCGTTTCCCTGTGGCCGGGAACTATCCATACCGATACCTTAGAATATATTTATGGAGCAGAAAAAGCGGCTGGTTATATTTCTCCTCAAACATGGGCACAGAT
Organism: Roseofilum reptotaenium CS-1145; assembly: GCF_028330985.1. Classification (NCBI taxonomy): domain Bacteria; kingdom Bacillati; phylum Cyanobacteriota; class Cyanophyceae; order Desertifilales; family Desertifilaceae; genus Roseofilum; species Roseofilum reptotaenium. The sequence continues at coordinate 30,355 of NZ_JAQMUE010000059.1, forward strand.
TGCTGTACCGTTCTTGCTGCAAATTGGAGCGAGTGATAATGGCAAGCCCTTATCTATTCCAACGGGATAATAGTATCTTGATTTAAGATCGCTTTCTATCATTAAAATAGAAATGGCAAAAGACATCTATCATGAAACAGTCAAAACAGCTTTAATCAAAGATGGTTGGACGATTACAGACGATCCCCTCCGATTAAAGTTTGGCGGGCGGATGACCTATGTCGATCTGGGAGCCGAAAAACTGTTAGCAGCCGAAAAACAAGGACAGCGTATTGCCCTAGAAGTCAAAAGCTTTTTAAATGCTTCTCCCATCAAAGATTTAGAACAGGCATTAGGTCAATATATTCTTTATTCTCAAGTTTTAGAAAAACTCGAACTGAATCGAAAATTGTATCTCACTGTTCCTCAAACTGTATTTGATGATTTTTTAACTGAAGAGTTACCTAAATTAATCATAGAACTCAATCATATTCAAATTCTAACTTTTGATTCTGAACTAGAGGAGGTTGTTCAATGGATAAAGTAAAATTTTATCGCGAAACCATTGAAAAAATTCTCAGACGACATGTTGATATGCCTTACTCCTATGGAGAAATTGATGAGCATCTGATTATCGATCAAGAGCGCAATCACTTTTTGTTGTTTGATGTGGGTTGGCAGCAAAAACGTCGCGTCCATGGTTGTATTACTCATGTTCAGATTGTTGACGGTAAAATTTGGATTCAGCGCGATGGTATTGAAGATGGGGTAACGGAAGAGTTATTAGAAGCAGGTGTACCGAAATCGGATATTGTTTTAGGCTTCCAGCCTCCAGAAGTTCGCCCGTATACGGGTTATGGGATATCTTGATCAAGAGTTGATACTCTATCATTAAAATAGAAATGGCGAAAGATATCTATCATGAAACGGTCAAAACGGCTTTAATCAAAGATGGCTGGAAAATTACCAACGATCCACTCTCCTTAGCCGTCGGAAGCCGAACGGTTTATGTCGATCTGGGGGCAGAGAAGCTGTTAGCTGCCGAAAAAGATAACCAACGAATTGCTGTAGAGGTCAAAAGTTTTATTCGTCCATCTCCTGTACAAGATTTAGAAAATGCTTTGGGTCAATATGTGCTTTACAGAAGCTTAATGCAAGAATCACCTCTTCATCAAGACCGTAAGTTGTATTTAGCAGTTCCTGATTTAGTTTATTTTGATTTTTTTGACGAAAGAATAGCTCAAATTGCCATTCGTACCAATCAAGTTAAAGTGTTGACGTTTGATCGAACATCACAGGAGATTAGCCAATGGATAGAGTAAATGAATATGGTCAACTGCTCCAAAAAATTCTGGATTATTATGCCCAAATTCCTTATAGCCATGGTGACATTAAGAGCCATGTGATTGCTGATTGGACGAACCATCACTTTATGTTGGTGATTATCGGTTGGGATGGAAAACATCGCGTTCATGGTATGATTACCCATGCCCAGATTATTGAGGGTAAAATCTGGATTCATCGCGATGGGATTGAAGATAGCATTACGGAGAAATTATTGAAAGCGGGTGTGCCGAAATCGGATATTGTTTTAGGTTTTCACCCGCCAGACATTCGCCCCCATACTGGATTTGCGATCGCCTAAAATTCTCAATATGGAAAAATCTGCTCTCTTTGTAGGATTAGCGACGTTAGACTTGCTCTATCTAACGCCCCAAATTCCCCAGGTGAATGAGAAACAGGTCGCCCTTGATTATACCGTGGCGGCGGGTGGCCCGGCGACGAATGCGGCGATCGCCTTCGAGTATTTGCGGCGCTTACACAAAAATAGCGGCTCAACCCAGCTCCTCACCAGTGTGGGGAATCATCCCCTCAGTCGTCTCATTCGGACAGATTTAGAGGTTTATGGGGTTCACTGCATCGATCTTGACCCGAAACGGATCGATCCTCCACCCGTTTCTTCGATTTTAGTGACTCAACCGGGAGGCGATCGCGCCGTCATTTCGATTAATGCAACTCATGCACAAGGAGTCTGGAATCCAGAGTTTAGCGCTCTGTTAGACAATATACAGGTTCTGTTAATCGATGGTCATCAAATGGCGATCGGTCAAGAATTGGCTCAGATAGCTAAGGCTCGGAAAATTCCCATTATTATCGATGGAGGCAGTTGGAAACCTGGATTTGAAGGAGTTTTGGCGTTAGCCGATACGGTTATCACCTCAGCGAATTTCTATCCCCCTGGATGTGACACCCACGAACAAGTGATGGCTTATTTAGTCGATTTAGGCATTCCTCAAATTGCCATTACCCAGGGAGAAGGAGCGATCGCCTACTATACTCAAGGGAAACAGAGCCATATTGCGGTTCCTCAAGTTTGGGCAGTCGATACATTAGGCGCTGGTGATATTCTCCATGGTGCATTTTGTTATTATTTTCTAGAATTGGACTTTGCAGAAGCCTTGGCTCAATCGGCTCAGATTGCCTCTGCTTCAGTTCAACAGTTCGGAACACGAGCTTGGATGAAAGGTGAGGGTGGGGAGATGGGGGGATAGGGAAAAGGCTTTTAGCTTTGCTCCTTTGTAATGCTATCACTCGATATTTTGGTGATTAATAGTTGTTTGTAACCGAAGAAAAATAATGACAGAACCTCAACCCATGACCATTACCTTACCGCCCTTGCGGATTACGGTGAATAATCAACAACAGGTGAACCTAGAATGGATGCCTCAAGCTCAAGAACAGCTCCCTCCCAGTCAACCCCAAATCCCAGAGAACTGGAAACGGTGGATCGCCTTAAATAAACTGCATAATAAGGCCGAACAGTCCATGATCGAGGCGATGAAACAACAGGGAATCGATCCGGCGATCGCCCGCATTGCCATTAATCAAGTCATGGCGGAACCATCCTATCAAGTTGGGAACAATATGGCCCAACTGCTGCGAAAATTAGAGTCAACCCTCGCCATTCAACAGCAACTCGCGGCACTTTCGTCTCAGGCGAATCGGATTGAGCGGCGATCGGGCGTTTCCAGACAAGAATTTCTCGACTGCTATTATGCCACCAATACCCCAGTGATCTTAACCGATTTAATGCAAGATTGGCCGGCGATGAAAACTTGGTCACCGGAATACTTAAAAGAAAAATATGGCCAGGTTGAGGTGCAAATCCAAGCTAACCGTAACCGTAACCGTGAATATGAAATTGAATGTGAAAAACATCGCAAAACTATCTTGCTGGGAGACTATACCGATCAAGTCTTGAATGGGGGCGAAAATAATGATTATTATATGGTCGCCAATAACCAAAACTTAGAGCGCGAAGAATTAAAAGGACTGCTCGACGATATCATCTTTTTCCCCGAACTCCTTAATCCAGAAGAAACCCATAATCGCGTGTTCTTCTGGTTTGGCCCCAGTGGAACCATTACCCCCCTGCACCACGATCCCGTCAACTTAATGATGGCTCAAGTCTACGGTCGTAAACGTTGGCGCTTAATTTCTCCCCAACAAACTCCTCTAATTTACAATTATGTCGGAGTATTTAGTAAGGTGGACTGCGAGAATCCCGATTATCAGAAATATCCCCTCTTTAAGAATGTGCAAATGATTGAAGAAGTCTTACAACCGGGAGAAGTTATTTTTGTTCCTGTAGGCTGGTGGCATCAAGTGAAAGCACTCGATACCAGTATTTCCTTATCCTTCACAAATTTTGTTTTTCCCAATTGTTACACTTGGCAAGACCCCAATATCAAGGCCTGGTGAGAGGGATTTCTTCAGAATGCCATGATTTAACGGCATCTTTGTTGTCAAAACAATGTGTCATCTCTAACGTTGCCAGTCAAAACAAGGAGGCAGGACAGATGGGGTAGCCTCTCTTATGGGGCTAAAACTCACCTGAAATAACCGATGACCTGGGTAGGGTATGGCACAAATCTTAAGCTTAATGAAACTCAACCTCTATTGGGCTGATTCTGGATTACAAAGAGTGATAGACCTTTAGTTAAGATTGTCTCTATAGCATGTCACAACCAACAATTGAATCGATCCTTAAAGAAAAACGTCAATTCCACCCCTCAGAAGAATTTGCCCAAAATGCCCAGATCAAAAGTCTGGAAGAATACCAACAACTCTACGAAAAAGCCAAAGCTGACCCCCAAAGCTTCTGGGCCGAACTAGCAGAACAGGAATTAGATTGGTTTGAAAAGTGGGATCGAGTTCTAGACTGGGAACCCCCCTTTGCCAAGTGGTTTGTGGGTGGAAAGATTAATATTTCTTATAACTGCCTCGATCGCCACTTGAAAACCTGGCGTAAAAATAAAGCTGCCCTCATCTGGGAAGGAGAACCGGGAGATTCGCGCACCCTGACCTACGCCCAACTGCATCGAGAAGTTTGCCAAATGGCTAATGTATTGAAACAGTTAGGGGTGCAAAAAGGCGATCGCGTGGGGATCTACATGCCCATGATTCCGGAAGCCGCGATCGCCCTTTTAGCCTGTGCCCGCATTGGCGCACCCCATACCGTCATCTTTGGTGGATTCAGTGCCGAAGCCCTCAAAGACCGACTGCTGGATGCTGAAGCTAAACTGGTCATTACTGCCGATGGTGGTTGGCGTAAAGATAAGATTGTTTCCTTGAAACCACAGGTCGATAAGGCGATCGCCGATAATGCCGTTCCTTCCGTCGATAACGTCCTTGTTGTCCAACGTACCAACCAACAAGTGCATATGGAACCCGGGCGCGACCACTGGTGGCACGACCTGCAAGCCGGAGTCTCCGCTAACTGTCCAGCCGAACCCATGGACAGCGAAGATATGCTTTTCATCCTCTACACCTCCGGAACCACAGGCAAACCCAAAGGTGTTGTCCATACCACGGGCGGTTATAACCTCTACACCCACATGACCCTCAAATGGGCCTTCGACCTGCAAGAAACCGATGTTTATTGGTGTACGGCTGATATTGGCTGGATTACTGGCCACAGCTATATTGTTTACGGCCCACTTTCCAATGGAGCCACGACACTCATGTACGAAGGGGCCCCCCGTGCATCTAACCCCGGTTGTTTTTGGGATGTAGTCGAAAAATATGGCGTGACCATCTTCTATACTGCTCCAACTGCCATTCGCGCCTTTATTAAACTGGGAGAACATCACCCCAACGCCCGTGACCTTTCTTCCCTACGAATTTTGGGAACGGTGGGCGAACCCATTAACCCAGAGGCTTGGATGTGGTATCACCGCATTATCGGCCATGAAAACTGTCCCATTGTCGATACCTGGTGGCAAACAGAAACGGGCGGATTTATGCTCACTCCCTTGCCCGGAGCTATTCCAACTAAACCGGGTTCGGCAGCATTCCCCTTCCCTGGCATTTTGGCCGATATCGTAGACCTAGAAGGTAATCGAGTTGAGGATGATCAGGGAGGCTACTTGGTGATTCGCCATCCCTGGCCGAGTATGATGCGAACCGTTTACGGCGATCCGGATCGCTTCCGACGCACCTATTGGGAACATATTCCTCCCAAAGATGGCCAATATCTCTATTTTGCTGGCGATGGAGCGCGTAAGGATGAGGAAGGCTATTTCTGGGTGATGGGCCGAGTTGATGATGTGGTTAATGTATCTGGACACCGTTTGGGAACCATGGAAATTGAATCGGCTCTGGTTTCCCATCCTTCGGTCGCTGAGGCGGCAGTAGTCGGTAAACCGGATGACCTTAAAGGGGAAGAAATCGTTGCTTTTGTTACCCTAGAAGGCACGTATAGTGCTTCAGAAGACCTGGAGAAAGAGTTAAAGCAGCATGTAGTCGGTGAAATTGGGGCCCTGGCTCGTCCTGGAGAAATTCGCTTTACCGATGCTTTGCCGAAAACGCGATCGGGTAAAATTATGCGTCGTTTACTGCGATCGCTCGCTGGAGGCCAAGAAATTGCTGGCGATACCTCCACCCTAGAAGACCGCAGTGTACTCGATAAACTGCGCGAAGACTCCTAATAGCAGGGTATGGTAGGCAGGATATTGTTGTTGAAATTGAACGATATGACTTCTGCCCACAACCCAGGCTACGATCTTGATCGTTAAAGTAGCAGGTAGGGTGGGCAGGACATCGTTGTTGAAATTGAACGATATGGCTTCTACGTCCTGCCCACCCTACGATTGCCCTATTCTCTATTTCCTATTCCCTAAACCATGGTAACTACCCCTGATTTTTCCTTCTTTCCTCCCCGTCAATTAGCAACAGATTTTGATGATTTTATCGTTTTAAATTCTGTGCCAGGACAGAACTCCTTAATTGGCTATGCTGGAGGAGCCTGGGCCCTAGCGGGAAATGACACGATCTTTGGGTCTAATCTGAGTGAAGTGATTTTAGGGAACCTGAACAACGATCAATTGCGAGGAGGTTCAGGGGGCGATCGCCTCTTAGGAGGACAAAATGAAGATCTCCTCTTTGGTGAAAACGGAGATGACTTGCTTCGAGGAGACCTCGGTAACGACCAACTCTTCGGAGAAGCAGGTAATGACACCCTCAGAGGAGGCCAAGGTAACGATCTCCTCGACGGGGGAATTGGACAAGATTTTATTATCGGAGATTTAGGTGTAGATAGCCTCGTTGGAGGCAATGGCTTTGATACCCTAGTTTTGCGTACCGATGAAGCGAACATTAACCCCAATTTCGTCGATCTGATCCTGGACTGGAATCCCACCCAAGACTTAATTGGCCTCACCAATGGATTATGCACTTGCGATCTAGGCTTTGATACCAGTCGCAACCTGGCTGGAGGAGGAGCCAACGATACCTTAATTATCATTGGTTCAACGGGCCAAAGTTTAGGTATTGTTGTAGACTACACCCTAGGTTTAGGGTCAGCTAACTTTACGACCCTTACTCAAAACGACTTACAAGTGGGTTCTAATGTCTTTTTTCCTCTGATCCCGTAAATTCGAGACCAGCAGGAAATTGAACCCCTGCTATTGTAGTCTGGAATAACTTAAATCATAGCCATCCATTTTAGTGAGGATCAAACTTTGGCAACCACCCTTTTTAACGGAACTTTAGGTACTCGGCCAGCCCAACAAGGCCAACTGAGTCTGCAACAAATTCTTCCCCCTCCTGCTGCTCCTGCGGTGACAGAAACAGTCGCGAATAACCGAGTCACTCTTAATACTGATTTTAATGGAGATGGCGTGACCGGGTTTGCCGGTTACACCAATTACCAGGCAACTAGCCTGCAACCGTTTCAACTGGCTCCAGTTAATGCCAATTTTCCTAATCTCGATCCCACGGCTGGCTATACCTTATCCTTTAATGTAGGGATTAATTCAGAAAATAGTCCCGATCCTAACCGATTTGGCTTTAGTGTCCTAGCGGTCAGTAATGGGGGGCAAAGTGAGATTGAAATCGATTTTGAAAGCAACAAGATTTCCGCTTCAGCACCTGATTTTAATTCGGCGACTGAATCTGTTAATTTTGACACTACAAATGCCACTGACTATACGCTGGCAGTCGAAGGTAATAGCTATACCCTTTCAGCCGATGGAACGGAAATTTTAACCGGCGCTCTTCGCAACTATAACTTTAATCAAATCACTACCCCCTTACCGTTTAATCCTTATGACACTTCCAATTTCATATTTTTTGGCGATCTAACGAGTCGCGCTAGTTCTACATTTTCTCTAGGTTCTGCTTCTATAGAAGTTGGGACAGCAACCCCAACCCCAACTCCAACTCCCACACCAACCGATCCTGTAGTCCCTCCAAGTCCAACTCCAACACCCACTCCAACACCAACCGATCCTACGTTAACTCCTGACTCAGGGTTCGCCATTCCTCGTCTGATGGGGACTGATATTGATAATTTGATTGTTCTGAGTTCTACAGTGGGAACCAACTCCCTGATTAACTATCCAGGCGGAGTGTGGGCTTTGAATGGGAATGACCAGGTTTCTGGGTCATCCTTAAGTGAGGTGATTTTAGGGAATGAAGGTAATGATACTCTACGGGGCGCGGCAGGAGGCGATCGCATTTTAGGCGGCCAAAATGACGATTTTCTCTCTGGTGAAGAGGGCGATGACTTCCTGCGCGGAGATCTCGGTAATGATCAAATTTCTGGGGATGCAGGCAATGATACCCTTCGCGGTGGACAAGGTAACGATCTGCTCAATGGTGGAGCAGGACAAGACCTGCTCATTGGCGATCTAGGAACTGATTTACTCACGGGTGGTGCAGATGCAGATACCTTTGTTTTCCGCACGGATGAAGCCACTAATAATCCCGGTTTAATCGATCAAATTCTCGATTGGAATAATACGCAAGATCTGATTGGTCTGACGGATGGTTTAACTTTCTCTGCCCTAGAGTTTGACATCAGTGGTAATTTAGCCGGTAGCTCGGCTAACGATACCTTAATCCGCATTGCAGCAACCGGACAAAGTTTAGGCGTTTTGGTGGATTATACTGGAGCCTTAAACAGTAGTAGTTTTGTCTCCATGTCAGCGGCTCAAATGCAAGTGGGAGCTGAAGTTTTTTCTCCTCCCATTCCTTAGTAGTAAGGGTTACAGCACTTTTTGTGCTGAAGCGGTATATCTCGATCCCCCTAAATCTCCAGTCATTTCTAATAACCATGAGACCGGGTTGTAGGGGCGAACGGCCGTTCGCCC
>NZ_JAQMUE010000060.1 GCF_028330985.1 Roseofilum reptotaenium CS-1145
ACAAAGTTCTCCTTTATTCACTGCCCTCGGTGGCACTTCTTCAATAAATTGGTATACAGCCTACAAGAAGATATCAAGAAATAACATAACGTTAACAGGAGACAATGTCAGAGGAGTTGATTTATCTCCAATTGATAATTGCTTCTGGGTATATATCGAACTAAACGAAAGCTTTACCGACCAACTTATGTTAGGGTTGGGGTCTTATTCCTGGCATAGGGTTGATGTGGATGTGCGGCAAATATTAACGTATGATTCCTCACTTTCCGAGAGGAATATAAATGATGTAATGGCTTATTTCGGTACTTCCCCATCGCCAACCCCTACCCCTACTCCAGTACCTATGTCTACGAAGGATTACCAGAAGATAGAGAGAGAAAATCCCTTCAAGGAACTTTTCGTGCTGTTGGAGCGTACTGGGAAGGTAGGATAGAGTTAATATACACCGTATGCAAATACATTCAAGTAAAAGAAATTGTTGCCATTCTAGAGAGAGAGTCGAAGGATATCGATGTTCCGGCTCCAAACGCTAGGACGGTGTACCGGTTTGTTATGAGTCTGGCTAACGATGAAGTTGATGATAACGTACCCTGGAGGACTTGAACCCCCGGCATCAGGTTTTGGAGACCTGCGTTCTACCAACTGAACTAAGGGCACACTGGTTGACTCGAATTAGCCTAAGTCCTCCAATTATACATATCAAATAGTATTTCCCGCCACATCTTATGGTTCTCTACTTATCCATAGGGGATGCTTATGTGATGGTCAGGTGACTGATGTATTGATGGTATTCTATGGCAATGCTTTTGTGGATAGATTTCCTTGGTTTACATGACCTATTTACCCTGCACTGTTTTGGAGTGGTGTAGAATGAGTTTAGGTAGATTTTAGGTAGATTTTCCCTTACAAGAGTTTGAGGGGCGTGTGGCTTTGCCTTGCGAGCAAGAGATAGCCAGCCTCCCAAACATCTTTATTTCATGCGGATGGCGAGACTCGAACTCGCAAGGCAAAGCCACACGCCCCTCAAACGTGCGCGTATACCAATTCCGCCACATCCGCTTGCAATTGGTGAGCATCGCTCACAGATCCTTATAATAGCATAAGTCAACGGCGATCGCACCCATTAGAAAAAAAGATCTTCCAGAAAGGCCCCTAAACCTCCTATTCTAACGGAATATATCATGCTCAAAAACTGGAAGATGACTTTTTCAAAAATCCTGATTGCCAACCGAGGAGAGATTGCCCTTCGCATCCTCCGCACCTGTGAAGAACTGGGCATTGCCACCGTTGCTGTTCACTCCACCATAGACCATCAGGCTCTCCATGTACAGTTAGCGGATGAAGCTGTCTGTATTGGAGAGGCTAATAGCAACAAAAGCTATCTCAACATTCCCAACATTATCGCTGCTGCCCTCACTCGCAACGCCACCGCCATTCATCCAGGTTATGGTTTCCTCGCGGAAAATGCCAAATTTGCCGAAATTTGCGCCGATCACCAAATTACCTTTATCGGCCCCACCCCAGAAGCCATGCGAGCCATGGGGGATAAATCCACTGCTAAAGCCACCATGCAAAAGGCTAAAGTCCCCACTGTACCCGGTAGTGATGGACTCTTGAGCAATGAACATGAAGCCATCTGTGTCGCTCGTGATATTGGCTATCCAGTCATGCTCAAAGCCACCGCTGGGGGAGGCGGGCGGGGAATGCGCCTGGTTCGGGATGAGAGCCAACTGGTTAAGCTGTTCCGAGCCGCTCAAGGAGAAGCCGAAGCCGCCTTTGGTAATGCTGGGGTTTATCTAGAAAAATTTATTGAAAATCCCCGCCATATTGAATTTCAGATTTTAGCTGACTCCTACGGTAATGTCATTCACCTAGGGGAGCGGGAATGCTCGATTCAAAGACGACATCAAAAACTGTTAGAAGAATCTCCCAGCCCCGCTCTAACACCGAAGTTACGACAAAAAATGGGAGAAGCTGCCATTAAAGCAGCGCGTTCGATTAACTACACGGGAGCTGGAACTATTGAGTTTCTACTCGATAAATCTGGCAATTTCTACTTCATGGAAATGAACACTCGGATTCAAGTTGAACATCCCGTTACGGAAATGGTGACCGGACTGGATTTAATTGCTGAACAAATCCGCATTGCCCAAGGAGAAAAACTATCCTTAAGCCAAAAACAAGTTCAATTCAGAGGTCATGCGATCGAATGTCGGGTGAATGCCGAAGATCCCGATCATAATTTCCGTCCTAACCCCGGCCGCATCAGTGGCTATCTCGTTCCTGGAGGCCCCGGTGTGCGGTTTGATTCCCATGTCTATACCGATTACGAAATTCCCCCCTATTATGACTCTCTTATTGGTAAATTAATTGTTTGGGGTGCAGACCGAGATAGTGCGATCCGTCGCATGAGACGAGCCTTACAAGAATGTGCAATTACAGGTGTACCAACCACGATTGGATTTCACCAGAAAATTCTGGAAGCTTCAGCGTTCTTAGAAGGAAATGTGTACACTAACTTTATTGAACAGTATTTTGGTTAAAAAATAGGGTAAATAGTGCATTCAAAAAAGAGGGGAAAGAGGAGGAGGAAATTACCTATACCTTTTCCTTCGTTGTAGCGCTTTAGCGCTACAACAAGTCCCACCTAATATCTAGTTTGAGATGAAATAGTCCACTACGATACTTTGCTCTTGCCTGACGTATGAAATTTCTGGGAATTGATTTAGGGTGGCGCTCTGGAGCGACCGGTTTGTGTTGCTTAGAGTGGAGCGCTGGACAATTACATCTGGTAGACTTAACAACAGAGATCGACCTGGATCGGATTCTGGCTTGGATCGATCGCCAGGTTCCCCCCGAAACTCCTGGATTAATTGCCGTAGATGCGCCAACTCTAATTCCTAATTTAACCGGAATGCGTCTGTGCGATCGCCTCACCCATCGCTATTTCGGCAAGTACGATGCGGGATGTTATCCTGCCAATCAACAGCGTCCATTTGCTGAGCGTACCACCGGATTTGGTGAATCTTTAGCCACACGAGGGTTTAGCCATGCTCCGGATATCATGCCTCAAAAACCCGGACGCTATCAAATAGAAGTCTATCCTCATCCAGCGATCGTGAATTTATTTGGACTAGAGCGGATTTTGAAGTACAAAAAAGGCAAGGTGGGCGATCGCCGGTTAGAATTATCTAAACTGCGAAAGTTTATCGGCGATCGACTTCCCCAGCGCCAACCCCCCCTGGCTGTTCTTCATTTACCCGATATCCCAGAAACAGGAAAAGCCCTTAAAACAGTTGAAGATCAACTCGATAGTCTCATCTGTGCCTATATCGGCGCTTATTGGTGGTATTGGGGAACCGAAAAAAACTGGGTACTTGGAGACCTCAGTTCTGGATATATCATCGTCCCCCAACCTGATACCCCAGGGTAAAATCTGATGTTCTTACATGACCTATTCTCCCTTGACTATTGACCTTCTTCAGATTTTAAATAAAACGGAAACACCATACTCTGCTGAGTGTAATTAGCTCGAATTTCATATTGAATCATCAGGTCAACTCGACCTTCTTCTTGACGGGGAATCGTTAGCACTTTAATCACCGTAATTCGGGGTTCCCACTGTTCCAGTGCTTCTTGCACCCAAATTCGCATCAGGCTTAACGTATCTTGATTCATGGGGGCAAAAGCTAATTCAGATAACCGACAGCCAAAATTGGGTCGATACACCCGCTCACCCAAGTCAGTCATCAGAATAATAACCATCGACTGGCGAATATTGAGATCTTCTGCACTTAAAGCTAAACTACCTTGACGAGTCACCTGTAACGGAAAGGAGACCCCTTGACCCACAAAGGGACGACGTTGCTTGGAGAAAGGAGAGGAATTGACCATAGGTTATTAGACTGTGCGCGAGTAATGGGGGAATTAGGTATAGCAGAGAAAGAGTTGGTTAAGACAGTTAGATTATGGTTTTAGGCAATAGGCAATAGGCACTCTAGCGATAGAAAGTGTCCTAAATCTCCCTTCCTCTGCTACAATGCTGCGTTTCTTTCTTTTATGGAGTACAGCTTTACGCCTTAGATCCTAAGCAATATAAGCTATTGCTAGAGGGCGAAGTACTATATGAATTTGCCCCTAATTTTAACAGTTTACGCTTGTCAGGTGAGCCAGAGTAGCCTAAATTTTGAAGTGTTACCTACTAGAGCAAGGTTGTTTGTATGAGTAGCGAACTAGTCGTCTTAGCCTTTGATAATGAAGCAGATGCTTATGCTATGCGGGATAAACTGGCTCAATTACAAAAAGAATTTCTGATTGAGCTAGGAGATGCTGCGATTGTTAAACGCAATGCCAAGGGTAAAGTCAAAATTGACCAAGCAGTTGATCTCGTCAGTGCCGGTGCATTAGGCGGTGCATTTTGGGGAATGTTGATCGGACTGCTGTTTTTTGTCCCTTGGTTTGGAGCCGCTGTTGGCGCAATTACGGGTGCTTTAAGTGGCAAAGCAACGGACTATGGCGTGGATGATAACTTTATCAAAGAGGTAGGTCAAACGATTGAACCCGGTCACGCGGCTTTATTTCTACTGATTCAGAAATGGACAGAAGACAAAGTGATGGATCAACTCACCCAATTTAATGCTAAAGTTTTGCGGACTTCTTTGTCAAAAGAAGATGAAGCAAAACTGGCTGAAGCTTTTTCTAAAGAGCAGAAAGAACAAATGATTAGTGCTTTAGATAAAGACGACTAAATCTGATGTTTGAACACTTTACTCCCCATAAAATCACCACCGATGAGGTTAATATCAATTTGGTAATCGGGGGGCAAGGCCCCCCTTTACTTCTGTTGCATGGTTATCCCCAAACCTATGTCATGTGGCATGAAATTGCCCCAAAGTTAGCCCAATATTTTACGGTTATTTGTCCTGATTTACGAGGGTATGGAGATAGTGGTCATCCAAGAACAGACGATCGCCATTCTCCTTATTCTAAACGAGCGATGGCCCAAGACCAGGTTGAAGTGATGGAACAACTGGGATTTAGGCAGTTTTTAGCGGTAGGGCACGATCGAGGAGCGAGGGTTTTACATCGTTTACTCTTGGATTATCCGGAAAGGGTGCAAAAAGCGGCTTTACTCGATATTGTGCCCACCAAAACAATTTTTGAGACGATTAATCAAACCTTGGCCACAGCTTATTCCCATTGGTTTTTTCTGATTGAACCCGCAGGAATTCCGGAAAAGTTAATTGGATCAGACCCAGCGTTTTATTTAACGTGCAAGTTACGGCAATGGAGTCACCGCTTTGAGGGATTTTCCCAGGAGGCGATCGCCGAATATATCCGTTGTTTTAGCAACAAAGATGTGATTCATAGTACTTGTGAAGATTATCGTGCAGCCGCTTCCATTGATTTGGAACACGATCGAGCAGACTTAGATACACGGATACAGTGCCCCTTACTGATCCTTTGGGGACAATTTGGAGTGATGGAACGGTGCTATGATGTGCTGGCAACCTGGCGAGAACGGGCGGTGAATGTTCAAGGATTTTCTTTACCTTGCGGTCACTTTCTGCCAGAAGAAGCTCCTGAAGAAACGGCACAAGCATTACTAGAGTTTTTAACCGCTTCCTGAAATTTGCTACACTAGAAATAGGATTGATCTTGTATTAAAAGCCAATGTCAGCAAAACTCTTATTAGTAGATGATGAACCGGGACTGCGGGAGGCGGTACAAGCTTATCTCGAAGATTCAGGGTTTACTGTAGAAGTGGCGAATAATGCCATTGAAGGTTGGGAAAAAGTCCAGCAAATTGTGCCCGATTTGGTGATTTCTGATATTATGATGCCGCAAGTCGATGGCTATCAGTTCCTGCAACAGTTGCGGGAAGATGACCGATTTAAGTCTATGCCTGTGGTCTTTTTAACGGCTAAAGGGATGACTTCCGATCGCATCCAAGGCTATCAAGCCGGATGTGATGCTTATCTTCCTAAACCGTTTGATCCAGAAGAATTAGAAGCGATCGTTAAAAATCTGATCGAACGCCGTGCAGCAGCGAGTAGTTCAACCGAATTAGATGATATTAAACAACAACTGAATCAAATTCAAGGTATCCTGCAACAAGGGAATACGGTATCGACTCAAACCAGCCCGATTCAAATTGATTTTACGCCTAGAGAACAAAGTGTTTTAAATTTAGTGACGGAAGGCTTGATGAATAAGGAAATTGCTCGCCGGTTAGAAACCAGTGTGCGAAATGTGGAGAAGTATGTGAGCCGTTTATTTGTAAAAACGGGCACGAATAGCCGCACTGAGCTAGTTCGGTTTGCGATCGAGCATGGATTAAATCAATCTTAAGGGGGATGGGGGAATGGGGAACACCCAGACGCTCCAGACGCGGAGATTGCCTATTCCCTATGACACAAATGAGATTATATATAGTAGGAACGCCCATTGGTAATTTAGAGGATATGACGTTTCGCGCGGTGAAGGTTTTGCAGTCTGTAGAGGCGATCGCCGCTGAAGATACTCGCCATACGGGTAAATTACTCCAACATTTCCAAATCGAAACCCGGCAAATTAGCTATTACGAACATAATCAACAGCAGCGTATCCCGGAACTCTTAGCACTGATGCAAGAGGGAAAGGAGATCGCCTTAGTTAGTGATGCGGGTATTCCCGGCATTTCCGATCCGGGATATGAGTTAGTTCAAGCTACATTAAAGGCTGGATTCGATGTGATTCCCATTCCAGGAGCAAATGCAGCGTTAACCGCTCTATCTGCTTCGGGGTTAGGGAGCGATCGCTTTTGTTTTGAAGGCTTTTTACCTCCCAAAGGGAAATCCCGTCACCAGCGTTTAGAAATGCTCAAAACGGAAACTCGCACTGTGATTCTTTATGAAGCGCCGCACCGCTTGCAAGCAACCCTGCAAGATTTAAGTGCAACTTGTGGAGAAGAGCGAAAAATTACTATTGCTCGCGAATTGACTAAACTCTATGAACAGTTTTGGCGCGGAAGCTTAAACGAAGCTATCCAATATTATCAAGAACATCAACCCAAAGGAGAGTTTACCCTGGTTGTCGCTGGCGCAGATATCAGTAATGTGGAGTTATCCGAAGCCGCACTCAAAGCCGAATTAGCGGACTTATTAGAGCAAGGATGGTCGCGATCGCAAGCCAGTCGCCACTTAGCCCAATTAACCAATCTTCCCAAACGCAAATTGTACCAAATGGCCTTAGAGCTATAGCACTACGTGCTAGGGAATAGGGAATAGGTAGAATACTACGTGCTAGGGAATGGGGAATAGGGAGACACGATGAGAGAGGGACGCTCCCTGAGCGGAGTCGAAGGGAGCATCTGTAGGGGCGAAAAATTTTTCGCCCCTACAATCTCTACAAGTTAACGTTTCGCCAGTTTCTTGCTCACTTTCCGCAAGCGCACAGATTCTGGAGTCACTTCCACCAATTCATTTGAACCGATATATTCCAGAGCACGCTCCAAACTCATTTGCACCGGAGCTTGCAATTGGACCAGTTCATCCCCAGTCGAAGAGCGCATGTTAGTAAGCTGTTTAGTCTTACAAACATTTAAGTCCAAATCTTGGGGACGATTATGTTCGCCCACAATCATGCCTTTATACACCTTAGTTCCGGGAGTAATGAAAAATAAGCCCCGGTCTTCCGCATTTTTGAGGGCATAAAACGTGGCTGTTCCTTCTTCAAAGGCCACTAAAACCCCATTGCGACGGGTTTCCACTTCTCCCCCTAGGGTGCGATACTCAAAAAAGCTATGATTCATAATCCCTTCACCACGGGTGAGGCGCATAAATTCACCTCGGAACCCGATTAAACCCCGTGCGGGAATGACAAATTCCAGTTGAGCGCGTCCGTTGCCTCCCATTTGCATATCTTGCATTTCGCCACGACGTTGGCCGAGGCGTTCTATACATCCGCCTACGGAGTCTTCCGGAACATCCAAAACCAGACATTCGTAAGGTTCGCAGGGTTGGCCGTTGACTTCTCGATAAATAACTTGGGGTTGGGAGACCTGAAATTCGTATCCTTCACGACGCATGGTTTCAATGAGAATACCCAGATGCAGTTCACCACGTCCAGAGACGAGGAAGGATTCTGGGGAATTGGTTTCATTGATCCGCAGCGCCACATTGGTTTCGAGTTCCCGGAAGAGGCGATCGCGCAATTGACGAGAAGTTACAAATTTTCCTTCTTGTCCTGCAAACGGCGAATCATTCACCGAGAACGTCATCTGCAACGTTGGCTCATCCACCTTAATCAAAGGTAGAGCTTGAGGTTCATTGGGACAAGTAATCGTTTCCCCAATGTTGGCATCGCTAAATCCAGCCACAGCCACAATGTATCCGGCTGAAGCTTCTTCCATATCCACACGGGTTAAACCCTCAAATCCCATCAGCTTTGAGATTTTTGATTTAACGATTTGGCCATCATCTTTGACTAAAGCCGCTTGTTGGTTGGCTTTAATCGTTCCGTTGTGAATTCTACCAATCACGATCCGACCTAAATATTCAGAATAGTCTAGGGTCGTAACTTGCAATTGTAGCGGTTTATCCGGATCTCCTACCGGAGGGGGAACATGATGCAAAATAGACTCAAACAGGGGCTTCATGTCCTGACTTTCGGTCTCTAGATCTTCCTTGGCATACCCTTGAATTCCCGAGGCAAACAAGTAAGGAAATTCACATTGATCGTCATCTGCACCCAATTCTAGAAATAAATCTAAGACTTTATCAACCGCCCCATGGGGATCGGCTTGCGGGCGGTCTATTTTATTCACCACCACAATTGGACGCAGGCCCTTTTCTAGGGCTTTTTTCAGCACAAAGCGGGTTTGAGGCATCGGCCCTTCATTGGCATCCACAATCAGGATACAGCCATCAACCATTCCCAACACCCGCTCGACTTCGCCCCCGAAATCGGCGTGGCCTGGGGTATCAACGATATTAATTAAGGTATCTTTATAATGAACAGCAGTATTTTTAGACAGAATCGTAATTCCCCGCTCTCGTTCCAGGGTATTAGAATCCATGACACAATCGGGGACTTCTTCCCCTTCGCGAAAAATACCCGATTGTTTGAGCAGAGCATCCACAAGAGTTGTTTTACCATGATCGACGTGGGCAATGATGGCAACATTGCGAATGGGAAGAGACATATATACCTAAATGCGGTTAACTATAGATTTCTTAACAATATTAACATGATTCGCCGCCACCGCACCCTCAGTTCTCTATTCTACCGGCTGCAAGGTGGGGGTATGGGGAGATGGGGAGATGGGGGGATAGGGAGATAATTGCTTTACCAAATCAAGTGAAGATTTAAAACAAATCCGGGTAAAACATTTTCTCCGGACAAGGTGGGAGGATGGTCTACAGTTTGTTTGTCTTGTCCCTGACGATAAATTTCTACTTGGCGGTTTTGGGGGTTAATGAGCCAGCCTAACTGAGTGCCATTATCCATATATTCCTGCATTTTATCTTGAAGACGTTTGAGGGAATCGCTAGGCGATCGCAGTTCGATGACAAAATCAGGACAGATGGGCGGGAATTTCTCTTGCTGTTCGGGAGTCAGCACTTCCCATTTTTCTAAGGGTATCCAAGCTGCATCCGGGGAGCGATCTCCACCATTAGGCAGTTGAAAGCAAGTGGAAGAATCAAAGACAATTCCTAATTGAGCTTGTCGATTCCATAAACCCAAATCTAGGTTAATCTCTGAGTTCCGTTTTCCAGTTCCCCCTCCAGTAGGTGGCATAATGATTAAGTCTCCTTTTGCGGTTCGTTCTAGTCGCAAGTCACGGTTGGCAGCACAAAGTTGATAGAATTGTTCGTGGCTAATGGGAATGGTTTCTGAGGTATTTAAAACTAATGCTGTCATCGTTTTATCTCCTTGGGAAAGTTTGATAATCAACTGTTTGATTCTCAAAAATAAGGGTTTACCGAATAATTATTAATTGTTAATTGCTTGGACGCTTAATCCTAACAGAATGGCGAAGATTGCCCCCAAGGTGATGTTAATAATATTAACCCATTCATTCGTGAGCCAGCTTATTTTCTCCTGTAAGGTGGCTCCGATGACACTTTCGACATTTGTGGCTAAAAATGCCGCCACCAGGCAATCGAGGACACCCAAGAGGCTAATCAGACCTACGAGCCAACCGACCAGGGCAAGAGCGATCGCCCCCACCATCCCGGCTAAGGTTCCCTCCAAACTGACTGCTCCTTCTGTTCCCCGCGCTACCGGTTGCAATGTAGTAATTAGAAATGTCCGTTTTCCATAAGCTTTGCCAACCTCGGAAGCGCAAGTATCCGATAATTTAGTACTAAAACTGGCTACATAGGCTAAACCCAACCATGGAATTAGCTCATCTGGCCCCCCTTGGTACTGAATAAGCAGGACACCTAAAGCACAAACTGCCCCTACCAAAGCAGACCCCCAGACATTTTCCGGCCCCCTTGCACCAGAGCGTTTTTCGGCAATACCTTGGGCCTCTTTTTCGGCTAAACCGATCCGAGTTACTCCCGATCCGACTAAGAAATAAAAGCCAACGACTGCATAACCCGGTCCTCCCAAGGTTCCCCAGACGAGGACTCCCAAAACCCAAGCATGAATGACTCCTGCAAGGGTTAACAACTTTTTCGGTGCGAATGCCACAATGGTTAATAAGACCGTATTTAGAATGACGGCCACCATCCAGGGATTAGTGAAGATCGTTAAATCAGTCATTGAGGATAGAAGTTTAGGTTATGGACAGCGTGTTATTTCATCTGGCGTTTCCCGTACAAAATCTGGAAGAAACCAAAGCCTTTTATGTGGAGGGTTTGGGCTGCCAAATGGGTCGAGAATCGCGCCATGCTCTTATTCTAAACTTGTATGGTCATCAGTTAGTTGCCCATGTCACCGATGAGCCATTA
>NZ_JAQMUE010000061.1 GCF_028330985.1 Roseofilum reptotaenium CS-1145
AAATATTCGCGATCGCGACGATTGTAAACTACGCTATTGGCCCGAGAGGCCTGTCCGGCCAGGGCAAAGAGCCGTTGGAGATGGGCATCTTCTGCGGTTTGCACACTTAAATTTCCTGCCTCGGTTTGAATTTGTGCCATTAAATTCGGCTCGGCAATTAACTGACCGTCAGGACGAACCAACAGGTTATAAGTCCCTTCTAAATGGTCTTCGATGACCCGATGGAGCAGATCGTTCAAGACAATATCGTGTTCGATCGACCCCAAATGACGGCCATCGGAGTCATCAATAGGAGTCACTGCCGACACCATCGAATCATGGGTAACCGGATCGGTATAGACTCCAGTCCACAAAGTTTTGCGTTCGGGATTGTGCTGCCAATCTCCCAGATAAACCGATTCTAGCACTGTCATATCCAAGTCGCTTTCCGCCGTCAGTCCCCAAGGTGCCTTGGGGTAAAATGTTGTTGTTCCGCCCTCGGGCAATGCGATATAGGTACTGAAAAAGCGATCGCGCCACCCGATCCCATAGCGTTCGACTAAGTCATAGCTGAGGGTCATGCGCTTTTGAAAATCCGGCGTTAGGGTTACGCCTCTCTGGATGAAGGATGTGGCGTGATGGTTCGGGTCAAAGTCTTGAAGTTCAATATCTTCGGGAAGATTGCGGATTGTCCCATCCGTCCAAGGAAAAAAGTGGCGATCGAAGCGTTGTTGCCAGTCGATTGGTGAATCTGCGCTAAATTGTTCGAGAAAGTCATCGTGCAGGAGAATGTGATTATCTTCTGCTAAGACAAAGATGGTTTCTTCTCGCTGGGCGCGCTCGGTAATATAGCTCAGTAGATTAGCTCGAGTATCTTCGGCTAGTTGAGACATGAGATGCCAGTAACTAATAGCCGAAATGGCAATGACGACCAATGCCAGTCGCAAACCCATATTAACCAGGGTATTGAACGTCAAGGATTTGTTGTATTGCTCGCCAGCCTCAAAGGGAGAGCTAAAAAGTTTTTTGAGAAAGAGAAAGACAATTGCAACATTCCTTCCCTTGTTTTTGATGCTTACCATAAAATTTTAGCCTCTTAACTCAAAAGGATCTTTTCCTTTAATCAAAAACCATTTAACTGATGTGTCTTTTATCGGGAAAGAGTCAGTCCAGTATTAAAATATTCAAATGCAGCTTTATAAGCATTAGAGTTCTGAGCTTTGCGTCCGGCTAATAGATTGAGATTGGCCAATTTTTCTCGCTCTGCTAATTGCTCGATCGAGTCTATACCATAATTCAATTGATTCACTAGATGAAAACAATCTTCCTCTTGTCGATCTTCGGGGATATTTTTCCATAGAAGTTGACCGATTTTTAGATGAGTCTTCTTTTTGTCTGCTTCTGGAATCAACGCATAAGCGGCTTGTTGGACGCGATCGTGCAGAAATTTGTAGCCAACTGACACATCTTCTGTCCGTACTTTTTCCTCGCCTTTACTCCCTTGGAAAAACTTATAGGTCTGGTTTAAAGGAAACACCAATCCCTCTTGCAGCGCCCTCCACAAGGAACCTGCGACTTCCATCTGCTCAAGTTCGCTGACAATGGCCAAAGTTTCTAAGTCAAACTGATTGCCAATACAAGCCGCTAATTTCAACACCTCTTGAGTTTCTTTAGGGAGTTTGTGCAACCGAGTAGCCATAAACTCTACGACATCATCAGTTAGTGCTAACTGCCGTACCCGCGTCATATCACAGTGCCAATAGCCCCGCGCGCGATCGAACTCAATCAACCCATCTTCGTGCAATCCCTTGAGAAATTGGGTGGCAAAAAAGGATTTCCCTGGGTTTTTTGATAGACTAATTCACTTAAAGGCCAAGCCACCTCCTGGCTACAACTTAGAGTATCTGCGACCAAGCTATTGAGATCGGCTTCACTTAAAGGACTCAGGGTTATGGTATTAATCGTCGCTCCCAACTTGCCAATTTCTGAAAGAGTCAGCATTAATGGGTGGGTCGGATAGACCTCATTATCCCGATAAGCTCCTAGCAAAAGTAGATAGCCCGTTTCGTTCTCGCTCCCTAGCAGTTGCATCAAGTTCAGAGAGGCCGAATCTGCCCATTGAAGGTCATCGAGGAAAACGACTAAGGGATGCTCTTTGGTCGCAAAAACTTGAATAAATTTCTGAAATAATAAATTAAACCGATTTTGCGCTGCATTGCCAGAGAGTTCGGGAACCGAGGGCTGTTTGCCAATTAATAGCTCTAACTCGGGAATCACCTCAATGATTACTTGAGCATTTTCGCCCAAGGCGGCAAGAATTTTGTTCTGCCACTGGGCCAACTGAGCATCTGATTCTGCTAATAACTGTTGCATCAAATCCCGGAATGCTTGTACAAAAGCGCTAAAGGGAATATTTCGATTGAATTGGTCAAATTTTCCTTTGATAAAATAGCCACACTGCCGCACTATTGGTTTGTGAACTTCATTAATTACGGCGGTTTTACCAATGCCTGAAAACCCAACAACGAGCATCATTTCAGAATGGGGAGTTGGCAGTGAGGAGTCGGTGGTAGTAGAAGATTGTGCCACTCGCTCGAATGCTGTGAGTAAGGTCTCAACTTCTGCTTCTCTTCCGTAGAGTTTTTCCGGAATCAGGAAGCGGCTGCCAATATCTCTCGTGGCCAACTCAAAGAGTTCTATTTTGCCCGTTTCTTGCCATTGCTGGAGACAATTTTCTAGGTCGAACTTTAACCCCAATCCACTCTGATAGCGATCTTCGGCATTCTTCGCCAGTAATTTCATCACGATCTGCGACACTACTAGGGGAATTCCAGAAACCGGGTTTCTAACCGATGGCGGTACTGGCTGTTGGGAAATATGACAATACACCAACTCTATAGGCTCCTCACTGGTGAAGGGTAACGTTCCTGTTAGCAGTTGGTATAAGGTCACCCCCAGGGAATAGAAG
The DNA here is from genome assembly GCF_028330985.1 of Roseofilum reptotaenium CS-1145. Classification (NCBI taxonomy): domain Bacteria; kingdom Bacillati; phylum Cyanobacteriota; class Cyanophyceae; order Desertifilales; family Desertifilaceae; genus Roseofilum; species Roseofilum reptotaenium. The sequence continues at coordinate 2,948 of NZ_JAQMUE010000061.1, forward strand.
TCGCTGCGGTAGTCGATTCCTCGATTCATCCGACCGGTTTGTTCTGGGGAAATATAGGCTAGGCTTCCTTCTAGGACGTTGTAATTCTTGACTTCTTCCACTTCTTTTGGCAACAGGGAGGCAATACTGAAATCAATCAGTTGGATCTGTTGGCTCTCTGGGTGAATCAGAATGTTGGCAGGTTTAATATCTTTGTGAATGACTTTCTGCTGCTCGAGTTCTTGCAGGATCGACGCTAGTTGAATGGCGATTTTCAAACAGCTCTCTAAGTCTAATGACTCATATTCTGCTAATACTTTATTCAGAGAAATTGCCCCCTCCTCTTTCATGATCAAAGCATAACCATTACCAACGATCTCCAAGCTTAAAGGTTGCACAATGCCGGGGTGATTCAGGTTTTTGGCAATGGCATACTGGTTGCGAAACTGTAGGAGTTCGGTAAAGCTGGGGTATGAGTTCCGCAGAAATTTTATGGCGACTTTTAAGGAGTCAGAAAGTCTAACCCCCCGATAAACTAGAGTTCGTTCTCCTTCATATAGATTTTCGCCAATTTGATAGCCCGGTAGTTCTAAGATCATTTCTCTAGGAATTATTGCTGTACTTGGAAGGTTATAGTGATATTTATCACCAGCAAAGATCTCGATCGCGCATAGGCGGCGATCTCTCTATGGGAATGTTTACATAATAATTAATATAGAATTTATTGGCTTTAATTGAGGGGAAGGCAGAGCGCTAATTCCGTTGCTTTTCCCATTTCAGAGTTACACGTCATGGTTCTCCCCTAAGTACAAGACAAAAGTTGTATGGGTTGAAAGAGAGAATGAGCAAAAGAGAGTGGCTCAAAGCTCAGGGGGTGACAACAGGCTTTAATCTAAGGCTACGCTTGGCTTTGAGCCTTTAAGATGCCCAAAAAATCTCAGGGATTTTTTGGGCAAGTAACCCTCTAATCTGATGCTATGGTTATGCGATCGCGACCATTGAGTTGA
>NZ_JAQMUE010000062.1 GCF_028330985.1 Roseofilum reptotaenium CS-1145
TCGGCATTAATCCCTAACACTCTTTGGGTTTCCTGGGGATATTGTCGCAGAAACTCGTCAATATTGCTCATGATTTTATCTTCGGTAAAATTGAATTATAACACACTTTTTTACTCTAGTATTATTTTTAGGAGATGTCTATTGTATTTTCAGAAATATCCTTGGCGATTAGGTTTAGGTACTGCCTTATTATGTATTTTAGTCTACTACTTATCGTTTGGGATATTTTTGCAGGGAGGTTTAATGGCTCTTATTCCCTCAATATTAGCGTTGTTAACCACTGCACTATGTACAAAATTCTATCAATATTGGCGGAAGTTATGAGTCATTATTCAAATTTAAAAGTTAGCTCATTAAACCGGTTAGACGATCTATGAATTAAAGCAAGGATTACTTAATAATTAAGTTTGATACAAGAACTCTTAAAGTCTTCGACCAGCATGACTTTAGAAACTGACTCTACATACTACATATGGCCTTAACGCGTAAGTCTTGACTCATTAAAAATGGATCTGGGTTGGGTGCAAATTTCCTCAACTTGTTACCAATGCTCATTCCCCGTAAGCTATAGTGGCAAAAAGTCTAACAAGGAGAGAGGATGGTTGTTATTGCTTATCTAGGGCCACGAGGGACGTATTCTGAGATCGCAGCGATCGCCTGTAGTCAGCAGCTTAAAGCTCAGGGTTATGACAGTGAATTACGTCCCTATCCCAGTATTGCCCAAACTTTACAGGCTGTAGCCAAACAGGAAGCCCATTTGGCGATCGCCCCGGTTGAAAATTCTATTGAAGGCAATGTTCCTATGACCCTCGATAGTTTATGGCAATTACAGGGTTTAGACATCCAACAGGCCTATGTCTTACCTATCACCCATGGACTGCTCTCTCACAGGGATGAATTATCAGCCATTAAAACCGTCTATTCCCATCCTCAAGCCTTAGCACAATGTCAAGAGTGGTTAGAGCAACATTTACCAGGGGTCGAATTAATTCCGACAAACTCCACCACAGAATCTATTGAGTATCTTCAGCCCGATCGACCGATCGCAGCAATCTCCTCCCAAAGAGCGGCAAAACTCTATAAAGTCCCAGTATTAGCCTATCCGATTAACGATCGCCCGGATAACTGTACTCGGTTTTGGGTCGTGAGTTCTACAGATACTGATATAAGACTAAATGCTTCTTCGCGATCCAAAACCCATACCTCAATTGCTTTTAGCTTACCCAATATTCCAGGAGTGTTGGTCAAACCCCTGGAAGTATTTGCCCATCAAGGGATTAACTTAAGCCGTATTGAATCTCGTCCCACCAAGCAATCGCTGTTTGAATATTTGTTCTTTATTGATATTGAAGTTGATGCGAGAGAACCCAGCATCCAAAAGACACTTCAACAATTAGAAGAATACACAGAAGTATTAAAGATTTTCGGAAGCTATACCGTCACTAATATTTAGGACAATTCAAAATTATCAATAGGCTAAAACTATTCCCTTGTTCCCTAAACTCCACAGATCGCTTTTTTAATCAACGTTATTTATGCTTCTTGATCCCAAATTTGTCTCACCCAACTGGGGTCGCGGTAATTAATGCGAGCCATGGGTTCGAGGGAGGCGAGGATGGTTTGACCATAGCTGCGATGGAGAACACGGGTATCTAATAACGCCACAACTCCCGGACGCATAGGGGCGATCGCCCGTTTTAGGTTTTGGATTGTCGTCGGTAGTAGGTATTCCCGAAACCAGTCTAAGCGCCGTTGTTTATAATAGGCCACTCGTCCAGCCACTAGGGGATGCTCTAAAGAGGGGATGGGTAAGGCAACAATAATGAGTAAACCGGGTGCGGGTAACAGGCTTTGATGCGATCGCCAAAATTCCCATCCACACACTAAAATTCCATGGGGTTCTAATGAGGTTTTTTCAACTTGTACTTTGGAGCCAAATTCACCGGCTAATGTGGCTGCAATTTGGGCTTTTAGGGGGACATCGGTGACTAAAATAACGGTTAAGTTGCCTTGATTTCCCCGGACACTGAGTAATCCTTGAATTTCTGGCAACACCTGAGTTTGAAATTGGGGTGTATTGGGGAGGGGAAGGCGATCGGGTAAATAAAGATGGATTAAGTCTTGGTTACTCGAAGCATTAAATTGAAGGCAAGTAATATCTTCGAGTCCCATTTGGGTACAATAGCGACTTGCATTGGCTTGTTGATCGAGGGTTTCACCAATTAAAACGACCGGTTGATCGGCCCAGATAGGGCTGAGGATCGGGGCGATATCTACAGGGCCAGACCAGAGGGTAAATTGACCGGTGGAACGATGGATATCGGCCCACATCAGACGATCTGAGGTGAATGGGGGGAGCGTGAACTGTTGCCAGGGAGAGGGTAGGATAAGCTGATATTCGTCAAAGTAATGGAAGAGATTGGCGATCGCCCCTCGATCCTCCTCAGTTAATAAACAGCATTCGTAGGGGTTGGGAGGATGCTGGAAAATGGATTTGGTGAGCTTAACTTGGATATCCCGAATCAGATCCCGGTGTTGGGGACAGGCTAACATTAGCTCCGTCCAGTCTTTGGGGGTTAAACATTGATTGATCTGCTGCCTAGTCCAGTTGTCTAGATCGTCTACACCATCGATGAGAGTGGGAATATTGAAGGGGAAGCGCTCTCCTCGGTTCTCTGGATGGAGGCGATCGCCTAAAAAGTGTTCTGGGGTTGTGAGTAGAATACCAGAAAAATCAGCATTGGGCCAGCGATCGGACACTACCACTGACTTCACGGAACTGAGGGCCAACATCTCCTGTAATTGGGGAATTTCCACCATCTGCAACTGCTGCAAAATTTCCTCCGGCCCCACCCAAATAGCAGGTCCCGGCCACATGAGCAACGGAACCAAATAACTCACCCGATAGGGTTGTCCTTGATAAAGGGGGCGACCCGTTTGAATTAAAGCACTGCGTCCCAAACGCATGGCCCGCGCAACTAACCGGGCCATCGTTAACTGATGGGGCCAGGACGGTGACGCAGACAAGCGCAGAAACGCTCGCAGTTGCTGATGGACTTCCACCTCAATCACAGGTTTACCTTCGTGTCTCACTGTGGTCAGGCTAGGCTAACCTCTTCTTATTCTGACACTTACTGCCAAACCTGCACGCCATTAAGGTTTGATCCCTACTCTTGTGCTTGCCAATAGCTCAAATTTTGTTGATATTCCTGGATTTTCTGTTGTGCTGTAGTGTATGCGGGATGCTCTTCAGGAACCGCTTGCATTAGGGCGATCGCTTCTTGCCATGCCTGTACCACTTGGGAAGGGTCAGATTTCACTTGAGCTAACTGAGCTGCTTTTTCAGCTTGCTGAACAGCTAAATACCAGCGATCGGGTTCAGGACTTGGCGAAACCACAGGAGAAGGTGTGGATTGACTCACAAAAGAAGGAGGAGTTGGTTCAGGCCGCTCAGATATCTCAGGTGTCGGCACATTCAACGTAGCCACTGGAGTCGGACTTGCTATTTCTGAAGGTAAAGGTTCAATCCCATCACAAATTGTTCTATCCTCATCAGACACGGTCAAATAATCCCGTATCCAATCACATCCTTGACGCAGAAGCAGATCGGTATTGTTGATCGGTTCTAAATTCCAGCGCACCACCGTTTGATCCGCACTTGCCGAAACCAAATATTGACCGTCTCGACTAAAATCAATATCCCTTACCCAGTTAGTATGTAGAGATAAAGTAGTAACCAAATAAGTCTTCTCTGGATCTTTTACATTCCAAAGTTTAATCGTACTGTCATCACTAGCTGAAGCTAACAGTGTTCCATCCGGAGAAAACTTAACTCTGTTTACCCAGTTAGTATGACCTTGCTTTGTCTTATCTAACGTAGCGATCAACGTTCCATCAGATTTCCAGAGTTTAACTGTATGATCTGTACTGCTCGTAGCAATCAAGTCTTGATTCAGATGAAAATCCATACCGATAACCGAACTTCTATGATCTTCTAATGTTATCAGAAGGTTGCCATTCAAATCCCATAACTTAGCTTGATTATCTTCTCCTCCTGAACCGATGATTTGACCATTAGGATGAAACGAAATTATATTGATTTCAGCTTTATGGGCATTGGGAATATCTTGAATTAAATCTCCATTGATACTCCAGATTTTTATACTCTGATCGTCACTACCTGTCACTACAATTTCTTCCTTGGGACTAAATTCGACAGTAGGGATAGGCTTTGTATGCCCGTCGAGGGTACTCAATACATTTCCTAAATTATCCACAATATCAACTGTCTTTTTGTATGTAGCAGCAGCAATATTTAGTCCATCATAACTTACTGATATCTGATAAAATGCAGTGTTTTCATTGTTGACAATTTCCTGGATGAAATCACCCTCAAAAGTAAAGCGTTTCATTATACCATTTCTACTTCCAGTTATAATAGATTTTTGGTCATTACTAAAGTTTACAGTTTCAACTATACCCTTATGTTCTAATAAAAACATTTCTCGCCAGAGTGTATTTAGTTGCCAGAATTTAACCTGATTATTGCCACTACCAATTGCAAGAGTTAGAGTATTAGTAGGTTTATCCTCTAGTTTAGGTCTAAATTGTAAACCATAAATAACTGTATTTTCTACAGGGACTGTTCTCAGTATACTTCCATCAGCAACTTGCCATAGCTTTACAGTTGAATCAGAACTACCACTCGCTAATATTTTTCCATCTGGACTAAAAGATAAACACCAAATACTTGAGTCATGACCTCTCATTTCTCGTTCCATTGTCCCATCTATCGTCCAAATTTTTATTAATCGATCTCTGCTCCCACTAGCTATTTTTTTTCCATCTGGACTAAAAGCCAGTGATAAAACCTCTTTTTTATGTGTATTTTTTTTATTTAATTTCCTGACAAAAGTTCCGTCTTTTTTCCAGATTTTAATCTCTCCAAAATCCCCATCTCTAGAAGCAGAAGCGATTAAGTTACCATTCGGACTAAAGGTAATATCTCTAATTGTTTCTTCTGAAGCTCTAAAAGATTTTAACAATGTTCCATCAGTATTCCATAATTGAATCATGCCCTTATTGTTTCCTGAAGCAAAAGTATTTCCTTGAGGATGAAATGCCAAAGCTCTAATGGTTGCGTCTTCATAATCTGGTGAAGATGATGAAATTGATTGGATAAACTCACCTGTTGATGACCAAGTTTTAATAACTCCATTACTACCACCCGTCACAATCCTATCTTTACTGAACGCAACTGCATAAATGTCTTCTTCATGAGATAAGTTTGAATTATACTCCTTAATCGTTGAATTATCTACAGTCGATAGTTGTACTACTCCATCTTGGCTTGCTGTTACTAGCATTTGACCATCGGGACTAAAGGACAAATCTGAAATCCAAGATTCATGCCCTGCAATCCGATTTGTTTCTTTGATTCCATAATTAACTTTCAAAAAAGCTGATTCCATTTTTCGCTTTATCCCTGGAGATATAAAAAACTTGTAAAATAAATTAGATTGGATTTTTTTCCACCCTTTAATTCCCTGAATCATAGCTTCTAGATCTTCATTGGAGTTTAACAGAGAGATAGAAGCAACACTAATACCTTCAATTTCACGATTCAAGGCTTGGCGAAGAGAAAATAATGAACCTACTGTTGTTACCATTAACACAATGATGGCAGCAATAGAAATAGGAAATGCTCGGCGAATAAATCGATTTAATCTTGCTTTTACTAACTCTCTCTCTTCTTCGATTTTCTTGATTTTATTTCGTGTACGAAGGGTTTCTCGTTTGCGAATGTAGGGAACTAAGTAGTCATGAACGAGCTGATAGCGTTGTGGATCGGCAGGAACTAATAGAACCAAGCCGGATAAGGATAAAATTTCCAGAACGAGGGTAAGTTGCCGATCGTCTTTTTCTGTCCAGTTGGGTTGAGTTTCTTTGAGGGAAGCTTCTAGCTCTGTTCTCAGTTTTAGGGGGCGAGTATTTTTATCATCTGTGAGCAAGTATAAAACAAATTCTGCCATTTGTTGATTGCCTTGTCCGCAATCTTCAATCACATCTTGGAGATGTTTTTGTACCAGATGATCTTTACTGACTTGTTGATATTGAGCTAACGTCGTGATCTGATCGTTTTGCAGTTGTGCCCCAACAATTTGTAGCTCAATGGGGCGCACTTGTCCAATGTCATTGGTTAATTCATTAACAATTTCTGTAATTAAGGGTTCGGGGAGCTTAAATTGGGAATATTCGGTTAAATTTTCGATGACTTGCTGGGCAGTTTCTTGGGAAAAGTTGCCTAAACCATAGAGGCTATGTTTGCTTAATGTATCATTGCCGATCGCGGCAAAATCTTCGATGTCGTTACAGATGAGCAGTTTGTGAATATAATCTGCTCTGAGGGATAAAATAACCTTGACATAAGGGACATTCAGTGCATGTCCTAAAAACTGGAGGAATTCTGCTTGTTGACCTATTTCTGGACAGCCAAAAAAGAACTCTTCAAATTGATCGAAAATCAAGATAGTGAGTAAGTTTCGCCGATCATTAGCCGCTAACTGTGCGATCAATTCTTCTGCGGAATTGGGGACATGGGGAAGTTGAATGGCATGTTTGGATAAAGCTTGGGCAAAGCCAGTAAACACTTGGGCAAAAGCCTGATTACAATTATTATATTTATCCAAGTAAACCGTAAGAATATCTCTGTAACCACTGATTCTTCCTTCTAAAGCCGGTAACAACCCGGCTTGAATTAAGGAGCTTTTGCCAACCCCCGATTCTCCGTGAATCACAATTAATTTATGTTGGGTATCTCGTACCCGTTTGAGTAATGCCTTAATATCGGGTTCTCGTCCAGAAGCAGTGATTTCTTGAGCCATTGGCTGATCATGTCCCCTGGGACGCAATAGGGGGCGAATGTGTCGTTGTGGTTGCACTCTTCCTGGACCAACAAAGGCAATAAATCGGAATTGTTGCTCGACGGAACGCTGAAATTGTTTAGTATTAAAGGCTTCTAGATATTGCTGTTCTTGCCAATAGATCGATCGCAACTCTTCCAAACCCTCTAGGTAAAGCTGGGGATCGGGTTCTGGATTGCTTGCTTTCATCCGCTCTAAGGTGGCGATCGCCGGTTGCATCTCTCCCAAAGCGCGGAAACTGCGTCCGAGCAACAACAAGGGTAACCCCTCATAGAAGGGTTTGTCCTCTGGAGCGCGATCGAGGATTTCCAGTGCGTTCTGAGCCAAACTTTGCGCTTCAGAAGCTAACCCCTCCTGTAACTTCAGAGCTGCTAATAAACTGCGATCGCGAGCTTCTTGAATAGGTGTCTGCTTACGCTGATGCAGTTTCAGGGAGCGATCGACCACTTGACGCAAGTCCTCCCACTCCCCCAACCTCCATAAAATTTCCCCCAGTTGACCAATAAACTTAGCGATTAAATCCAGTCGTTGTCCTTCCTCAAATTTTTTAATACAGTGTTGAAATGATAACCGTGCTTCCTGCCAATAATGCTGACGTTGAACTCGATGTAGATCCGCTTGCCGACCATGGCATAAGCCTAAATGAAATAAGACCGCTCCCGCACAGATGGGGCGATCGTGATGTTGCCAAAATTGCAAGCTTTTCTGATGCAGGGCGATCGCTTCATCAATCTGACTCTTCACATAAGCATCTCGACCTTGAGCGAAATTTAAGCCAGCCTCAATCTCTTCTGGCAAGTTCAGTTGATGATGACGAACATAATTGAGCGCCGACTTTAGCTCCCCTCGATAATAGGGGCCAAAAATCTCCTCATTCGATAAAAAAACATCTCCTCCAGCTTCAACCACTTGATTAAATAAACGCTCAATCCGCAAATTAAGTTGATCGAGCAATTCTGAAGAATCTGCGATCGTAAACACCGTATACGTTGCCCAACTCTCAAAATCTGGAGCCAAACGAATAAACTGCTTCACCAAGCTATCATTAACCCATACGATCATCGGGAATAGACAGTTTTTTTGAAACTCTTCCCGGATCTGATTCATGCCCGCCAATAATTTTTCTGGATTTTCAGTTAACTCTAAACCAAACACCATGACCGCCAACGGCGGATCGGCAAGTACTTTTTCTTTCAGCACAGCAAATAACTGAGTAGTTTCCGGTTCAATCTTTAGATCGCGAATGGGAACCGAAGAACGCTGATGTAATTGCTGTACCACGACTTCCTGTAAAGACTGATAATTACAGTGAGCCAAAATTAGTGTGAATTTACCTTGAGAAGCTTCGATTTCCCAAGCTAACTCTTCTATCGATTTTTGATTATTTTTAAAAGCCTCTGGAGTACCTTGAGAGATAGTCATAGCAGGATTCCTGATTTACCAATTTAAAATAAGTCCCTCTCTTGTGGGAGAGGGATTGAGGGCATGATCACGATTGGGCAATAATGGGATTAATATCAAACCAATAGCCTTTGGTATCGCGATATTCATACACAAACTGCGAGCGAATTAACTTTTGATACGCTTCAGTACCAGCAACTCGCTTGGTTTTTGCCACTTGATCGAGTAATTCCCACTCGCGATCGTCGATCGCTAAAACTCTTTGATGGCGATATTGGGATAGGGTTCGTTCAAAATGATCTTGCTGGAGCGGTAGCTGCTTCGTGCGCTTCAAGGTATCGTGAAATAAGCGTAAAAAATTCCGCACATGACCACCACTCATCTCACAGAGGCGATCGCAGGTTTCCGCCCGATCGAAAATTTCTGTCATTTTTGGCGATCGCTCCCCTTCCGGTAGTTCTGGGAAAATTCGTGCTAAAATCAGCTTTTTTAGCAAGCTCATCCCTTCCTCGCACCGACTCCCATCTCGATGTTTAATCGGAATCATGGGTAACACCTGTACCTCATTCATAAACCGTTGTGTCAAGGTACTATACTCATTAGAAAACCGTAGCGCTAAGGGCATTGTATACACCACATGACAGTTTAATGCCCGCAATTGCTCGCCGCGATCTACGAATAAATACTCTTGTTGTTGTATATCCCAATCCTTATTCGCACTCGTGACGCGATCGAGATTATCCACAATTACCACTAAACCTGCTTTTCCTAACTCCTGCAATTGAACTTGTGCAGGTGCAAATAACTCCTGATTAATCACCTCTAATAATCGATTGGTTCGCGGCTCCAAATAGCCTCGCAACTTAGACCGTAATTCTGGACTTGCCTTCGTTTTATCCGTAATGACTCCAATTCCCAGTTTTAACTGGGCAATACCCGGTAACCCATATTCCGCCTCCATTTTCCCTTCACTACTTGCCGATATTTTCGCGCCCAAGGCCTCAACTGTTCCAGATACTTCGATTTCTGTTTGTAACAATTGAGCCGCTCCCTGAAGTAACTGTTTAAACCCTCTGGGTTCCGGAATATTTACAGCCTGTAGAGTTTCTAAACTCTCACTCACACGCTGAGTGATACAGAGCAAAATATCTCCAACATCCACATCCCCCATTTCTAAATCTGCACTGGATTCAAAATAGACAACATGGTAATTTTCTTGCTCTAATTCTAATTTTAGCTTCAATAACTCGGTTGATTTTCCACTACCAATATGACCGGTAAATAATTGACAAGTGGGCCGATCGGAATACCACACTGTAATATGATCCTTGAGTTCTTGAATCACTTCCCCGCCTCGGACTGAGGAAAAATCGATGTAATATTTTTTGTCCTTTTCTGTATCCTCTGCACGAGTAAATAGGGTATAACTTGGATCGGTAGCATTAAAATATTGTTTGATTTTTGGGTTCATAGCTGTTCTCCTGATGTGATTGCAACTGACAACCTTGGCTCGCCAGATCGTAATTCACCCCATGCACCTCTCAGCTCAGTGTAAACCCTTATGCTTCTTGTTGTCGCACAATATTACAAAAAATTCATGTTATTCCTTAGCGAAATTGGCACACTGCCTCGACTCTAGATTTCTGAGGAACCAACATGCCCAACCCCCTCAGTCCACGGAGTTTGCTGGTTTCTCTCCGATGAGAACCATCCTCTCGTAAGTGGTATAAAGAAAGTACTTAATCTTCCCAAAAGCTTGATAGCTCTCTAGTTTGCTCAGGCTGCCATTGGTAAAAATAATTTCAATAGCATTGTCCAGATCTATAGCAGAGAAAGAGTCGGTTAGGACTGCGGTTCAATACTGAAACCTAGCGACCATTCCCTATTCCCTAGCGCGCAGCACTATAAAAAAACAAAAAAAACGCCCCCCTTGCGGAGAGCGTTTTTTTTGATTAAATCAGTTAATCAAAAACTGGAATTAACCGTTGATAGCAGGAGCAGTTAAAGCTACAGGAGCTTCTTCTCCAGCCGCCAAGTCTAAGGGGAAGTTGTGAGCGTTGCGCTCGTGCATTACTTCCATACCTAAGTTGGCACGGTTGATTACATCTGCCCAGGTGTTGATTACGTGACCTTGGGAATCCATAATCGATTGGTTGAA
>NZ_JAQMUE010000063.1 GCF_028330985.1 Roseofilum reptotaenium CS-1145
CCCAGCACCAACTCCTGCACCAACCCCAGCACCAACTCCTGCACCAACCCCAGCACCAACTCCTGCACCAACCCCAAACTCAGCATCAGGGGGTAGGGTAACAGTCAATGGTGGTAATCGTGAGATTGCTATTCTCCAGAACCATAGTGATACGATTAATGGGATTAATCGAGCGATCTCCTCTACACCCCGTGAATCCTCTGATAATGTATCCACTTCTTCAGTAACTATGAATTCTCAAGCCACGGCCACTGCTCTCGTCAGCCGGGTCAGTTTCCGGCGATTACTTGGTGAAGGACAATTACAGCAAGCGGTAGAAGTGGGAGATCGCCTCTTAAGCCAAGAATTTGCTGATTATCTCAATAAACCCTTACCTCAACAGCAGTCCTCCTTTCCCCAGATTCAGAAGCAACTGGAAACCCTAAGTGAGCAAACCGGTAAACCTTCTGCCTTACTCTACATGATTTCAAGTGCAGAGCAACTAGATTTACTCTTAGTTCCACCCACTGGAAAAACCATTTATCACTCTATTCCTGAAGCCTCAAGTGCCACATTAATCGCAAAAATAGAAGCATTTCAAGCCGAAATTGCCGATCCTATTCGCCGTCGTACAACCAGTTATTTAGATGCTTCTCAACAGCTTTATCAATGGTTAATTGCACCACTCGAAGCTGAATTAGAAGCTCAGGGAATTAGCTCTTTATTATTAAGTTTAGATAGGGGCTTACGCAGCCTACCGATCGCCGCCTTGCATGATGGCGAACAATTTTTAGTAGAAAAATACCAATTTAGCTTAGTTCCCAGCTTGGGCTTAACCGATACCCGCTATCAAAATCTGCAAAATACGCCTGTCCTAGCCATGGGAGCCTCTGAATTTAGCGATCAACCGCCCTTACCTGCTGTTCCTGTTGAACTGAGTACTATCTCTGAAAAACTGTGGCAAGGAGAAGCCTTTCTCAATCAAGAGTTAACGGTTGAAAACTTTAATCAACAACGAACACAATCTGACTATGGTATGATTCATTTAGCCACCCATGGTCAATTCAGATCCGGTAAAATTGAGGAGTCTTATATTCAATTTTGGGATCGTAAACTTAGACTCGATCAAATCACAGATTTAAATTTAACCGATCCTGCTGTGCAATTGCTGGTATTGAGTGCCTGTCGTACTGCATTAGGCGATCGCCAAGCAGAATTTGGTTTTGCCGGTTTAGCCGTTCAATCTGGGGTCAAATCAGCCTTAGCCAGTTTATGGTATGTCAGCGATCTAGGTGCATTAGCCTTAATGGCCGAATTTTACCATCACTTACAAACAGAGCAAACAAAAGCTGGTGCTTTGCGTAGAGCGCAGAGTGCCCTATTGCGTAAAGAAGTACAGATTAGAGATGGCAAACTAATCGGCAATTTTGGTGAAATTGACCTACCTCCTGAACTCAATACTGGCATTCAACCGAATCTGATTCATCCCTATTATTGGTCAGGGTTTACCTTAATTGGTAATCCTTAATAGACATCTCCTAGCCCCGCTTTAGTAAAAGTCCACCTTTCTAAGGGATATCTGTCTTACTATATCTCATTTTTGGATTGGTCATTGGTCAGTTATAAAACTATATCTGGAAAATCGGTAAATAAACCATCAATATTAAAACTCATAAACCCTTTGAGTTCTTGTTGCCAATCTCCAGAAAAAACAGGTAAAACAAACTGACTTTCGTGGCGAAAAGTCCAGATATGGACGGTTAGATTGAGCTTGTGGCATTGATCGACTAAAGCTTGTCTACCGTTTGACCACAACAGTTGTTTCTGTAATCCTAGACCATTGGCGTATTGGGCGATTTGGGTCAATTGGGGTAAACTTAGTAACTCCTGATAGGTGACTGGATCGCCTTGCATCATACGATCGTAGGGTTGATCCTCAGCTTGTGCCATCAGTTGAATCAGGCGCAAGTTGGTTAAAGAGCGTAAATATTGCAAGTTTTCAATTTCAAAAGACAGAATTAAAATGGGGTCAGTCGAAAGGTGATAACCTTGTGCTTGAAGCAATTCGATTAATGGCTCTTCAATGGGTAAGCCTAGGCTGCGAAAATAATGGGAATGCTTGATTTCTATATAGAGATCGATCGGGCGTTGTACTTTCTGTTGGGTGACTTGATGCCAATTCAAAACTTCAGATAGGGTTAAAATTTTAAACTGGAAATCATAATCAGAGGAGCGAAAACTGAAGGGTTCTTTTGCTTGTAAGGTCTTGATTTCTGCCAGGGTTAAATCTTCGGTAAACCAGCCCTCTAGGGTTTGTCCATAGAGGGTTTTAGTCGTTCGATAATGGGATAATTCTGGATGAGTCATGATATCGGTGGTTTGGCTTAACTCCGAATCATGGCGCACTACTAACTCACCGTCTTGAGTGGGGACAATATCTAATTCTATAGCCTCTGCGCCTTGGGCGATCGCCAACGCATAAGCTGCTAGTGTATGCTCTGGGCGATATCCGCTCGCTCCCCGATGGGCAATAATCACCGGTTTTGACATGCCAAAAATTCCCTACCCTGTAATGTCCTCAATCCACTTTAACAAGGCTTGATTCACCTGTTGCGGTTGTTCATCATAAACACAATGCCCCGCTTGTTCAATCTCTACTAACTGAGCCTGAGAATTTTGCACGACCAGCTCGCGAGCTTGGCGAATCGAAAAAATGGGGTCTTGCTTCCCCCAAACGAGCAAAACCGGCATTTTAAGCTGGGGAAACACTTGCCCCACATGGGGGGTATACTCCTGATTATTTTTGGACAAGAATAAGCGAGAGAGAACATCCACCGCTCCGAGATCTTGGGGCGGTGTCGTAAAACTTTCCACGAGCTGCTCATCCACCAGATCCTTATTCACATAAACCGATCGCAACCCTTGACGCACAAAGGGGACTAATAACGGGGGGTAAAACAGAAGACGAAACAGAGGAGTTAACAGAAACTGGGGCGTTAGGATGCCTTCTAGGGAAGCCAGGCTTGCTTGTACTTTGGATTGATATAACTCTTCGCGGGAAGAGGGAACGGTAAACAACACTAACCCTTGTACCATTTCTGGATAAGTATCGGCGATCGCCAGTGCCACCGAACCCCCCAAAGAATGCCCCGCTAAAATTACCGGGCGCTTAATCCACTTGCGCCAAAATTCATACACTTGAGCCATCCATAACGGCGATCCATAGCGCTCTGGAGCCTTTTGAGACGCACCAAACCCCAATAAATCCAAAGCATAAACCGAATGCGACTCACTCAGGGGCTTGAGATTATAGCGCCATTGGGCAAAACTAGAACCAAACCCATGTAACAACACAAGGGGAATTGCCTCTAAACGCGATAAACTGCGAATATAAGTGTAGCGAATACGCCATCCTCGCCATACCCAAGTGCGTTGTGCCCCAATGGATTGATTAACAGATTTCAGATTCATGGTCTGGATCGTCCTCCATAGAAAGAGATGGGGGAGAGGGGGAGGATGGGGAAGAATAAACCCATACCTTCATGTATCGATCATGCACTATGTAAGATCGGCAGGAGAATAGGTTATTAATTCAACGATTAGTTGATTGATCTCTAGCCTTAACATCGTAGCGCGTCTAGAATATTCTGGTTAGGTGACTTGGGTCAGCATTGCTATACCCATTATCCATTACCCATTTACCCATTACCTCCTGGGCATGTCAATCAAGTTTAATCTCGGAATTCTCTATGCCGTTTTGGCCTATGGAGCATGGGGTTTGTTTCCCCTATACTGGAAATTATTTGGATCTGTACCTGCGGTTGAAATCCTCTGTCATCGGATGATTTGGTCAGCACTCCTACTATTGGGAGTGTTGACGATACAGAAGCGACTGATCGAAGTGAAGCGCTTATGGCAATCGCCGAAAACTTTGGCCATCTTAGTCGGTACGGCTGCCTTAATCTCGCTCAATTGGGGTATTTTTATCTATGGGGTGAATACCGATCGCGTTTTGGAAGCGAGTTTAGGGTATTTTATTAATCCCCTGTTTAGTATTTTTCTCGGCTGTGTATTTCTGGGAGAGCGGCTCAGTATTTGGAAACTGATTGCCGTCATCCTTGCTATTGTAGGAGTCGGGAATCTGATCTGGGAACTGGGACAAGTGCCCTTGATTGCGATCGGGTTAACCATCACGTTCGGATTATACGGTCTTATCCGTAAAGTTGCTGCCCTCAAAGCCATACCCGGATTAACCATTGAAACCCTACTGATGACCCCTATTGCCCTTGCTCTAGTCCTGCATTGGGGAAAAATTGGCTCCGGTAACTTTGGTCTTTCCTTACCGGTTACTCTCCTATTTATGGGTTGTGGAATAGTTACCTCCTTACCCTTAATTTGGTTTAATTTAGCTGCCCAAAAATTGCATCTCTCAACCCTAGGATTTCTGCAATATATCGGCCCAACCTTTCAACTAATTTTAGCGGTCTTTGTCTACCATGAACCCTTCACGCGCACCCATCTCATTTCCTTTGGGTTCATTTGGACAGCCCTAGTTATTTATTCCATTAGTTCCCTCTTTCAGGTCATGGGAGCATCAAAAACTCGTGAATCATGAATCATTGATTTTGAACCTGGTTCCTGATAAGCTAGGGAGACGACAGATGTTTATAATAGGTGGCATTATGAATGTTGTTTCCTTATCAGCGCATTTTGATGGGAAATCAATTCAACTCGATCAACCCTATAAACTCGAACCCAATACTAAACTGATTATCACGGTTATTCCAGAACAATCAGAAGAGCAAAAATCTTGGTTGAATCTCTCAAGTAATCACTTAAACTCTGCCTACAGTAGCGATGATGATTATCCCCTTGATGCCATAAAAGTCCCGAATCCTGATTATGCAGGAAGCTGATGTTGTTCTCACACCCATTCCTCAAGCAGACGGAAAAATTAAGAATCGTCCAGTTATTCTTTTACGGGAACTGCCACCTTATAAAGATTTCTTAGTTTGTGGAGTGAGTCCCCAACTTAATCAGCACGTAACAGGTTTCGATAATATCATCACCTCTAACGATCCTGATTTTGTCACCAGTGGCTTACGAAGTTATTCTTTAATTCGTTTGGGCTTTTTGGCAGTCATCCCTCGTCAACAAATTATCGGTTCTATTGGCAAAATATCGCCGGAAAGACACCAAAAGTTATTGAAAACTTTAAGCGATTATCTGGTCAATTCCCTGTAGTGAATAGTCGATTCGATGACTATACCCTTTCTGTTAACCTCATTTACAACCTGGAAACCTCACCAGAACAGTAATTCCTCGGACGATCTCCTGGAGCGGATGGGTCAATATTATCCCCATCCAGAACGGTTATCGTTACTGAGAAAGTTGCCTGTGGACTCCCAACAAGCGATCGCCCAAACCCTATTTAATTTGCACAGCACTCAACCGGCTTGGGTGCTGTGTTGTGGAATGGCCGAAAACCGCGATCGCCTCAGTATTGAATCGAATGCAACACAAAAGGATAAAATTTTACGACCAGCGATCGACCTAAAACTGCTGATCGGGGGGCTGGATAGGGTTTACATTAGCGATTATGCGGGGCGATTTGTCTGTGAAGATCTATACTATGGAGTCTTACAGGAGATTAACACTCTTAATCTCCCCACTCGCGCTCTCTTTATCCATGTTCCGATCCTCCGTCCAGACAATGAAAAGGCAATCATCAACTCTTTTATCGAGATTCTGCATCGCTTGGAATGCCAATAAAATCCTCCTACAGCATTTTTGGAGGGTTTATAAAGTGGGTTTTTCGTATTGCCTCCTCCCCTAACATTAAATGACAGATTGTAAAGTATATCTACAAGCTCTTCCCAAACTCTACCCTCATCAGGTAAGACAAGATTAGATTCAGTGAAGGAAGAGAAAATGCCCCGTCGTCGCTCCATACTCGGAATGAGACACCTGCGCCAATTGCATCGTGCCGTTGGCCAGTATTACCGTAAACATAGGGTGTTAGTGTTTATCTTGCTCTTTATGCTGACACTAACGGGATGTAGACTGGCTGGAGTGCGATCGGGAAATCAACCTCTTCCAAGCGTTTCTCCCCTTCCCTTAGCGACTCCCCCAGCTTGGATCGAGAGCATCAACCCCACCGAAGAAGCTAAACCCCTGAATCAAATTAATGTTATTTTCACCGATCCCCTCATTCCCCTCGAAAGTCTCGACTCTCCCCAACAACGAAACCTGCTAAATAAATTTGAAATTACGCCGAGAATACCGGGAACGTTTCGCTTTTTAACCCCTCGAATGGTTGGGTTTCAAGCCGATCGCGCTCTTCCCTTAGCCACGCGGGTGCAAGTTACCCTCAAACAAGGCTTAAAAGACCTCAATAACCATGAATTAGACCGAGATTTTGCCTGGACATTTAACACGCCTTCCATTCAGCTCTCCAACCTCCCCGGAACAACGATGGAGCGCAATGGAGAACCTGAACCGGTGGATATTCAGCCCCAACTGAAATTCACCTCTAATGTAGCTTTAGACCTGAATTCCTTAGCTGAACATACCCGGTTAGTGTCTGCGGGGAGCGATCGCGACATTCCCCTAAAAATTGCCCTGGATGAAAATAGCATAGGTAGCGATCCGCAAACTGCCTTCGATCCCTCCCAACAACAGTATGACTATACCATTACGCCCGACAAACCACTGGAAAAAAACACCCCCTACAGCCTAGAAATTTCCGCTGGACTGCAACCTGAAAACGGTAATTTAGCCAGTGAAATCCCTTTTTCCAGTCAATTTAAAACCTATAACACCCTCAACTTCGACGAACTCCAAGCAACCGGTAAACCGGGGCCCGGTGGAACCTATGGGCGCTTTGTTAAAGGGAGTCCCCAACTGAGATTTAATAATCCCTTAGTCGCCGAATCTGCTGTTAATAACATTAGCATTAATCCTCCTCCTCCTCCGAACGCACCAGCTTTGGTTCAACTCACCTATGAACCCAATTTGATCCAGCTTAATCCTTGGGCTTTAGAACCCGATACGAATTATACGATTACGATTGGCGCGGACTTAGAGGATCAATTTGGACAGAAGCTTGAAAATCCAGTAACCTTGCAATATGAGACCGGCAATTTAGCCGCAGATCTCTGGGTACAAACCGGATTAAATATTTTACTCAACACTCAAAATCTACAACTGGATATTTCCACCGTTAACCTTCCCGATGGGGAATATCAAGCCGCATTTCGTCGCCTGGAACCGACAGATTTAGTCTATGTGGATTCCGCCTATCCCCAGGGAAATGGCAATGATATTTTACCTCCAGATCGTCAATGGAAATCCTATAAAGTTTCGGGAAAACAAAATCAAACCATTATTAATTCAGTCAACTTAAAATCCGAATTAGGCGGTGAATCGGGACTCTTAGCCTATGGCGTGAAAGCGAGAACCAATCCCTATGAAGATAATGGGGAGCGGCGATGGAAGATGCCCAAATATTACGGCTTAGTTGAACTAACAAACTTGGGTGTATTTGCCCAATGGTTTCCAGAGTCGGGTTTGGTGCGCGTGAATCACCTGGATAATGGGCAAGCTGTTCCCGGCGCTACGGTGGAGATTTATCCATCGAAATTAGGAGCAAAATCGAGACCAACACCCCAAGCTTGCGCCAGGGGAAAAACGGACGATTTAGGATTACTACAATTAACCGCCCAAGACTTGCGAACTTGTATGGGGGGCAGTCGTTTTTCAGAAGCACCAGAATTGCTCGTAATTGCCAAAGAAGGTGAAGATTGGGCATTTACGCGCACTGAATCCTATAGTGGGGCTTATGGATATGGGATTTATGCTGATTGGGAAGACCCAAAACCGGTTTCTAGAGGGACAATTTTTTCCGATCGCCAGCTCTATCAACCGGGAGAAAAAGCCGCGTTTACTGGAGTAGCCTACTATCTGGAAAAAGGAGACCTAAAAACAGACGCGCGAGCCAATTATCGGGTAGAACTTCAAGACCCCAAAGGCAATGAAATAGACTTGGGAACCTATCAAACCAATCAATTTGGGACGTTTTCGGTTGAGTTTCCCTTAGAAGCCACTCAGGAAGTCGGCGAATATGTGATTCGCGCTCAAGGTTCTGGCATAACCTTAACCGGTAGCTTTCAGGTTGCCGAATTTAAGCCACCGAACTTTAAGGTCGAAGTTGGCTTAAATCAAGAAGTAGCGCAACCGGGTGATTCTATCTCGGCTACAACGAGCAGTACTTATTTATTTGGCGCTCCCGTTATTGGGGGCAATGCCGAATATTATGTCACTCGTCGGCAAACCCAGTTTACGCCCCAGCAGTGGGAAGGGTATCGTTTTGGCCCCCAGTGGTTTTGGCCGGAAGAAGCGCCAGTCGTAGAAACAGAAGTGTTGCAAACGCGGAAAACCCTAGATGATGCGGGCGCAGGCATACAGCGGTTTACCCTAGATCGGGATTTGCCTTATCCGATGACCTATCAAGTGGATGTATCGGTCTCTGATGTGTCCAACTTGTCCGTAAGTGATTCGCAAACCCTGACGGTATTACCCAGTGCTAATGTAATCGGCTTAAAGAGTAACTTTGTAGCGGATGCAGGGCAAGCGTTTCCTGTGGAAGTGGTAGTTACGGATGCTCAAGGCAATGCCAAAGCAGGAGAGCGGGTGAGATTAGAGTTACAGAAAATGACCTATTCTAGCGTAACTCGTGTGGTGGAAGGGGGACGGAGCGATCGCACCCAAGTCGAGTATGAAACCGTTGGCGAAACCACCATCAGATCGGGTCAAACTCCCACCACGGCTGAACTCATACCCCCGGACTCCGGTTCCTATCGCATCCGCGCCAACTTTGCGGGAAGTCAAAAGAGTGCCACTGCCACAGACCTGCAAATTTGGGCGACGGGAGGCCGTGGCGTGCGTTGGGGTCGAGCGGATGAAGATAAACTAGAAATTAAACTGGACAAAGAGACCTACAAACCGGGAGATACCGCAACTGCACTCATTCAATCTCCCTATGAACAAGGGCAACTCTACTTTGCCATTATCCGCGATAAACCCCTATTCCAAGCCTTGCAACCGGTTCAAGGTGGGGCCCCTCAAGTGCAGTTTGAAGTCACGCCAGAGATGCTGCCAAATGCTGCATTCGAGGCTGTTTTAGTGCGTCAAGGACGTTCCCTGAGCGAAGTCGAAGGGAGCGGACTAGAAGAGAATCTAGATAACTTGGTCAAAATTGGGTTTGCGCCCTTTAAGATTGATTTGAGCGATCGCCTCTTATCCGTTGACGTTAGCCCCTCCAATGCCCAACTGCAACCGGGACAATCCCAAACTCTGCAATTGCAACTCAGGGATAATACGGATTCACCGGTAGCGGGAGAACTCACCGTCATGGTTGTCAACGAAGCCATCTTACAACTGAGTGGCTATCGCGCCCCCAACCTCCTCGACATCGTATACGCCGAGCAACCCATTTCTACCCGGTTTAGCGATAACCGTCCCGATGTCGTCTTACAACCCCAAGCCTCTCCCTTAGCTAAAGGTTGGGGGTATGGCGGTGGATTTTCTGCCGGAGGAGCCGACACCCGTACCCGTCGCGACTTCCAACCCCTAGCCTATTACAACGGTTCTGTCCTCACCAATAACCAGGGACAAGCCAGTGTTACGTTTACCTTACCTGATGACCTGACCACCTGGCGGGTGATGGTGGTTGCCAAAGATGGTAATCTGCGCTTCGGCAATGGAGAAACCACCTTTATCAGCAGTCAACCCATCTTGACGAATCCCATTTTGCCCCAATTTGTCCGACCTGGCGATCGGATCAATGCCGGTCTTTCTATCACCAATACCATGGAAACGACGGGTAAAATAGACATCACTGGAGCTATAACGGGAGGGTTAACGTTTGAGTCTACCAACAACAGTATGGACTCCCGCCAAGTGAGAGTGAATGAGGGAACCCTCGGCGAACGGTTCCCCCTAGCGGTCAAGGAAGCGGGGACAGCGACAGTTACCTTTGCGACCAATTTTAACGGTCAGCCTGTAGATGCCTTTGAAGTCCCCTTAGAGGTTAAACCCTTACAAATCACTGAGCGAGTGGTTGAGTCGGGAACCAGCACGAATACGGTTACGCTACCGGTGAATGTGGCCCCCGATACGGCAATCGATACAGGAGGATTAGACATTAACCTCGCCAGTACCTTAATGCCCCAAATTCTCGCCCCGGCTCAACAGGTGTTTGCCGACAACCCCCTCCCGTTTGCTGAACCTATGGCGAGTCAATTGCTTATTGCAGCGAGTTTACAACGCTTAAGCCGTCAATATGGTTCCCTTCGACTCCGCTCAGGGAACGGAGCGGTTACCGAGGAAGGGAATAGAGCGGTCACCGAGGGAGGGAATAGAGCGGTCACTGAGCGGAGTCGAGGTGTGGAAGGGAACCCTGTGAACGCCTTTAATCTCCCCCAAAAAACCAGTGAAGCTCTCAATCAACTTGCTAGTCTGCAACGAGAAGATGGCGGATTTAGTAGCTATCCAGGGGTTCGCCAGTCTAACCCTTATCTTACGCCCTACGTGGCAGAGGCGATCGCGGCAGCATCCAACGCAGGATTTTCCCCAGATAGTATCCAAGTTGACCCACTCAAGTCCTATCTGCGAGACCTGTTAGCCGACCCCGAAAATGAGGATTTCTGTACCTCTGCCCTCTGTAAGAGTACCCTACGCCTAGAAACCCTAATCGCCTTAGCTGCGTGGGGTGATGTGCGAAATGAGTTCCTCTCGGACATCTACAGCGTCCGGAGTGAATTTGATCCGGTGACTCAGATTAAATTAGCTCGCTATTTGTCCAATTTCCCTGGATGGAGGACAGAAAGCCAAAGCCTGTTTAATGAAATTCGCGAGTCCATCTATCAGACGGGACGCAGTGCAACGGTGAATTTACCGGAACGCTATCAATGGTTATCTTCTGCCACGGCAGCTCAAGCGGAAGCCTTGCGTTTATTCATTGCTCAAGATACTTCCCCCGCAGAAACGGGACGCTTGTTGACCAGTTTGCTCTCTTTGCGTCGTAATGGCACTTGGGGCAGTACCTATAATAATGCCCAGGCCCTTGATGCTTTAGTTGCTTACGCGCAAACCGAAAGCACACCCCCCAATTTTGGTGTCGGAGTCACCTTCGCTGGTGAAAATTTGGGCCAGACTCAGTTTCAAGGCTATCAGAATTCCACCTGGAATTTGAGTGTCCCCATGGCTCAGTTGCCCAAGGGAAATAGCAATCTGGTTTTAGAAAAATCTGGCGATGGAAACCTGCATTACTTAGTGTCCTATGGCTATCGCTTAACCGGCGAGCAACCCGGACGCTTAAATGGTCTGCGAGTGGTGCGTCAAGTGCGCCGAGCAAATGAGGATGAGGTGTTGCGAACGACGGGACTGTACGATTTAGAGCGACCCTTTGAGGTGAACGCTGGTCAAGTGTTTGACGTGGGTTTAGAAATTATTACGGATCGCCCCGTGGATCATGTGGTGATTACCGATCCTCTCCCAGCCGGCTTTGAGGCGGTGAATACAGAGTTTCAGACGGCCAACCGAGCTATTCAAGCGGATAGAGATAGCTGGGAAATTGATTACCAACAGGTGTATAAAGACCGAGTGGTGGCTTACGGCGATCGCCTCACCCCTGGGATCTATGAGGTTCATTATTTAGTGCGATCGGTTACTCCCGGTTCCTATCTCTGGCCAGGAGCTGAAGCTCATTTACAATATGCTCCAGAGGAGTTTGGCCGCAATGCATCGTCTACCTTGCTCATCAGTAGTAATTAACCTGAGTTTTGGATAAGCTAAAATCCTTATTCTATTGTTGTCTGTAATTCCCATTCCTTGGTCAAAGAAGCGATCGCTTAACATACATTTTTTGTATTATCTCATCGTCACTCTCACCGGAGGGAATTTGAATTGAGGATAGGGGGATTCCTAATTCTTCCTCATCCTCTTCATCAAGAGAATGGAAAGGTAGATAATCATCTTGGAATAATTCTGAGTTTGCTTCCTCTTCACTTTTATACTTGTATCTATATCCTGTTGCGGATAACATTTCAGCCGTTCCATCTTTATATACTTGGATACGTGCCCAAAGTAAATCTGGAAATTCTGTATCGGCAAGCCACCAAGTTTCTTTAAGAACATTTGAATTCATTTCTCCTCCATATTTCTAATCAGAAAATGCCACAAACCGATCCCTACCCATCAGACCTTGATGATTGCTTGACCCAATGGTTTAAGATCGATCGCCTAATCTCAGAAATGTTCTGCCTTGATTTCCAACGCGATCGAGTGGATGAAACCATTAAAAAGATTGAGAGCGAACTTCAGAGAAAAGTACCGATCGCTTTGCAAAATTGGCTAGGATTTGCCCAAACTTCCTGGCAACTTGAACCGAAAGGGTTCACATTCCGGGACTCTCTTGAAGTTAAAAGGATGAGAGATTGTGAATCTTATCAAATTCTGTGTCAAGCTGAACAAGATATGAGCTGGGCAGTTAAGTATTCCGATTTTGACCTTGAAGATCCTCCAGTTTATCTCTATTATCTTGATTATGAATCACCCAATCCTTGTTGTTTTGAAGCAGGTCAGTGGTCACCCACTATAGCCAGCTTTATGCTGGACTACCTTTTTACCTACACCACTTCTTGTCATGGTGGTTTCTCCATTGATTTGGAGAAAATAGATCTTTCAGTCATTGAACAGGAAACGGGAGCGCTTCGCTCATTCGGTCATCTGAAGTGGAATTTTTGGAAAGGTATCTTACTCCATATATCTCAACCCTATATATTTGAGGAAGAAGAAAATTGGGAGTGCGAAACTCTTCATATCGAGTTACTACAGCCTCAGAGCTTTAACGCTCTACCTGCCTCGATCCGACAGGCATTTTTTCAGGCAGGTTGTGTCTCCAATAACTTGATTGAATTGATTGATGTCCCCGACAAAATTCTAAGGAATTGATATTACCCACCCGTGCCCTTCGACTCCGCTCAGGGCACGGAGGAAGACCGAGGTTTAAATATCCAAATCAGCCAGATTTAATTTGGGCCCGTAGGTTTCGATAAACTCTCGACGGGGAGCCACCCGATCGCCCATTAATACGGTAAAAATACGGTCTGCCTCGGCTGCATCCTCAATTTCTACCCGTTTCATCATCCGGGTTTCCGGGTTCATCGTCGTATCCCACAACTGCTGAGGCATCATTTCACCCAACCCTTTAAACCGTTGGATATTGTAATTGGCGTTGTCAGGGAATTGGCGAATCTGCTCTTGCAATTCGCGATCGCTATAACAATAGTAATGTCGCTTTCCGCGCTCCAACTTATACAACGGCGGACAGGCAATATAGATATAGCCTTGATCGACCAAATCCCGTTGATAGCGATAGAAAAAGGTTAACAGCAGGGTACGAATATGGGCCCCGTCCACATCCGCATCGGTCATAATCACGACTCGATGGTAGCGCAACTGTTCGGAATTAAACTCTTCTCCTTTAATGCCTAAACCCAGTGCGGTAATCAAGGATTGGATTTCATTATTCTTGTAAATTTTGGCATCGTCGGTTTTCTCGATATTCAAGATTTTACCGCGCAAGGGCAAAATCGCTTGAAAACGGCGATCGCGTCCTTGTTTTGCCGAACCGCCCGCACTATCTCCTTCAACCAAGAAAATTTCCGATTCTGCCGGATCTCTGGTACTACAATCTGCCAATTTACCCGGCAATGTCGAACTTTCCAAGACCGACTTCCGGCGTACCAACTCCCTGGCTCGACGTGCTGCTTCTGCCGCATTAAATGCCTGAATCGCCTTTTCTAGAATCGCATCCCCTACGGCTGGGCGAAATTCCAGAAACTCATTCAAATATTCACCCACCAAGGAATCCACAATTCCCCGTACTTCCGTGTTTCCCAGCTTGGTTTTCGTCTGTCCTTCAAATTCTGGGTCAGGAACCTTCACCGAAATCACTCCGGTTAAGCCTTCGCGGATATTTTCACCGGCTAGATTGGCATTATTTTCCTTAAGTTTATTCCGTTTACGGGCGATCGCATTCATCGTCCGCGTCAGCACCGTCTTCAACCCTTCCAAATGGGTTCCCCCATCAATGGTGCGAATATTATTGGCAAATCCCAACAAATTATCTGAATACGCATCCGTACACCATTGAAGCGCCACCTCCACCTGTACGTCATTCTTCTCGGCATTCATATAAATGATTTCTTCATGCAGAGGGTTTTTTTCCCGATTAATATACGCCACATATTCTTGAATACCGCCATCGTACTTGTAGCTCTCCACCTTTGGCTCGTCCAAGCGATGGTCAGAAAACGTGATCTTCACCCCCGCATTCAGATAGGCTAACTCTCGCAACCGACGGGAGACGGTATCGTATTCAAACTCAATCCCCGTGGTAAAAATCTGCTCATCTGGGCGGAACTGAACCGACGTGCCGCTACGCGCTTCCTTCTGTTTAGTCGGCACTAACTCCGTTACCGGAACCCCCCGTTCGTAGCGTTGGGTATGACGGACTTTTTCCCGATAAACGGTCACTTCTACCCATTCGGAAAGGGCATTGACAACGGAAACCCCAACCCCATGTAACCCTCCAGACACCTTATATCCGCCACCGCCAAACTTACCACCTGCGTGCAATACCGTCATTACGGTTTCCAAAGCGGACTTCCCTGTGCGAGGATGGATATCGGTGGGAATTCCTCGCCCATCATCAGCGACCGATACGGAACCATCGGCATTGAGGTCAACTTCGATATGGGTGCAATACCCGGCTAGAGCCTCATCGATAGAGTTGTCCACAACCTCGTACACTAGATGATGGAGTCCTCTAGGGCCGGTTGAACCGATATACATTCCGGGTCGTTTCCGAACGGGTTCCAATCCTTCAAGAACTTGAATCTGTTCGGCGCTATAACTACTGGTCATGTGAAGTTATCTCCTGGTGTACGGGCTATCAACGACCCGATAAGCTAGTAAACGACAAAATACTCCAAAATTTTAGCACAAAAGGGTTATAGACTGCACTAAGGCAGTTTAATAAGAACTTTATGAGGGGGATGCACCCAGTGAAACCAGGACTGATTGTGATTTGCGGGCCGACGGCTACGGGAAAATCGAAATTGGCGATCGCCTTAGCGAAGCACTTACAGACGGTCATTCTGGGGGCTGACTCGCGCCAAATTTACAGCGAGTTCGATATTGGTACAGCCAAACCGTCTGCTGGCGAACTCGAGCAGGTTCCCCATTATCTAATTAATATCTGTAATCCACAAGAGGTGTTTACGGTTGCCGAGTATCAAGAGCAAGCACAAAGCCTCATTGAGCAGTTTCAGCAGCAAGGTAAAATTCCCCTATTAGTTGGTGGAACAGGCTTATATATTCGCTCCATTATCGCTGGAATGAAGATTCCGAGGGTTGCACCTCAGCCAGAATTGCGATCGCAACTTCAAGCACTTTCCCAACCCCAATGTTACGCCATGCTGCAACAAGTCGATCCCCAAGCCACCCAAAAAATCCATCCCAACGATGAGGTGCGTACCCTGCGCGCCCTAGAAGTTTTTTATGTCACCGGCATTCCCATTTCCGCGCAGCAAGGAGAAAACCCACCCAGCTATCCCATCGTGCAAATTGGTTTAGACTGTTTTGAAGGAGAACAGTTGCAAGACAGAATTGCCCAACGCACCGCTAAAATGATCGAGCATGGCTTAGTCGAAGAAGTCAAAACCCTCTGTGAGAAGTATGGCTCAGACTTACCTTTACTCGACACATTAGGCTATCGAGAAATCAAGCAATATTTAGCCGGAGAAATTGACTTAGAAACTGCTCAGGAATTAACCATTCTCCATACCCGCCAATTCGCCAAACGCCAGCGTACTTGGTTTCGATCCAATCCTCAGATCCAATGGTTCGATTCTGAAGATCCAGATTTAGTTGAAAAAGCGATAGAATGGATTGGAAACAAATAGATTTCTCTAGAAGTAAATTGATTAGATAAAGTTAGTATTTTATGCCAAGAATATTTAGAGATTTACAAAATCATGAAGAAATCAGAGATCGTCTACGAAAGTCACAAATTCTTGATATTTCATTAAAGAGCGAAGGAACGATTTCAGAGCTTGAATTCACACATGATGCATCTCAAGAGATCTTATTACGATGCTTAAACGTGATTCATATCGTATTTTCCAGACAACTAGATGATAATGATGGCTGCTATTACGTTTGCGATATTTATGTTAACAAGCTTACAGATGGTGGTCAAAATCAATTAGATAAATTAAACTACGGATTCAGAGAATCTCTCGATCCAACAGAGGTAGCTTACTATCCGGATCGTGAGTTGCTTCACCTTTACATTGAAGGTGGTGTTGGTATAGAAGTTATATGTGAGAGTATTCAAATTTCTGAATATATATAGCGTTTTTCTCTTCTATGAGGTACAGCTTGAAGCCTTAGAACCTAAGCCATACAAGCTATTGCAAAGCAAGCCTATTGCTAGAGAGCCTAGCGCGAAGCGCTATAGTTTATTGGATTAGCAATAATACCAGAAGTGTTGAATATTAGCTTAATGCCGGAAAAAAGAGGATAAAATATAGAAATCAGCAACGAGGAAATTAGTGAAATCTATCGAAAGCGTTGGGAAATTGAAATCTTGTGGAAGTTCTTAAAAATGCATTTAAAGCTAGACAAACTGATTACTAAAAATGTCAATGGAGTTACCTTACAGATTCTGATGGTGTTGATTGCTTACTTAATCTTGCAGTTAATGCAAGTTTCTCAATTTTATGGTCAAACCTTGTTGGATAAATTCCGTTATTTGCCAGTCGAACTTAGCCGCCGCTGCTCTATTATTCATTGGAGCTACGATCTGATTCCAAAAACCCTGATTTAGTTCACTAGGGACTTTTCTTCAGTTAAATGTAAAGTTTTATGTCAACATTCAACACTTCTGCCATTGAGCTACTTTTGGCTTATTCCATAGTCCTCCATCTGGGGGCCGATTGTAGGTCGGCCCCCAGATGGACTTGTTGCTCATCGTTGAGTAGAGCAGTTCTGCTATGATTTTCTTGACGTTTATCCGCTAAACTTTCCGGCCCAAGACGATTGTACCCTCGCACTAACTCATAAATCCAGTGCAGGCTGTATAGTGTGATCTGGGCCACTTCTTTGCTTTTTCTCTGTGGCCAGAAGCCACATAATGTCGTTATTAACGTACTCTATAGGATAAACTTATTTTAACTCCTTAGCGCGACCGTCTCCGGTTTTCTCCACCCAAATGGCATTGAAGTTGTTCAACATTACCTCAGTTGGATTAATCGTTTCATCGCTGCCAATGGGCTGAAAAACGGCATTCACATTGGGATAAACAAAGAAGGGAATCGAAATCCGACTTTTAGACAGTTTATGCATTACTTCATGGGGAGTGCTGACAAATAAACCTTTTGTCCACAGTTGTAACATATCCCCTAGATTCACCACAAAGGCATCTTCTAAACACACCGGATCAATATTAATTAATAGGAAAAGACCCTCTCTATTATGTTAATTCCTGGGCGCGCCCTGAGCCAGATTTATCAACCCAAATTGATTGAAAATTATCTAACATAACATCAGTAGAATTAATGGTTTTATTCGTTCCCATGGGTTGAATCAGTGTATTATGATTAGGGAAAACAAAAATGGGAATAGAAACCCGATTATGAGGAAGTGTATGAATCACTTCGTGGGCGGTGCTGACAAATAAACCATTCGTCCAATATTGCAACATATCCCCTAAGTTAATGACAAAAGTGTTTTCTAAACACTCAGCATCAATCCAACCCTCTTTAGCATACACTCTTAGGGAAGGGGTCGAGAAATACTCTTGAATCAATATAGTGAAAATCCCTGTATCTGTGTGCTTCCCTGCACTCCCTGCTTTGGGAGGATAATAAACAGTTCGATGAATTAAAATGGGGTCTTCAAAATAGGGATCAAACCAATTATATTCTTGGTCTAAGGCAACGGCTAATCCTTGTAATAGAGGGGGAACTACTTTATTCAGAATTTCCCCTTGAAGCTGATAATGGGATGAGGCAAAACCCGGAGCAACTTGGTCATCAGGAATGACGGTTTTTCCCGTAAAAGGTTTATCAGAAGGGAGGCGTTCCACACCTAAATCAAAAACTTCTTTAGGATCGGCACCTGTCTGTCCATTCAGGGTTTCACCATAGAGAGGGCTATAGCCTCTAGAGGTCTTAGGATAAACGGTTTGTTTGTCTTGACTGTAGGCTTGTTTTGTTTCTTCGGGTAATTCGAAAAAGTTGCGGGAAGCATCTATGGTTTTCTGGACTAATTCAGAGGGGATACCATGATCTTTGAGATAAAAGAATCCATGCTCTAAACAAGTCTCATACAGCCGTTTATGTTCTGCATTGCCGGATGGAAAACTGAGATCTTTGAGCTTTTCTAATGAGATTATGGGTAAGGAATTCATTGATCATTCTCCTTTCTTTTTACCGAGGGACAATTAAAAACACGATCCTTTATTCAACTATGAGTCGATATTCGTACAGTTTTTGATAGTAAGGCAAGCAAAACTCATAGGCTTTTTGTAAGTGTTCATTGTCTTCAATTCTCACCGGGTCTTGTTTGGGGTATTTTTCAAACCCTCGACTCGATTGTACCTCACTATGCCAACTTCCTTCCCATTGATGGATTTCGGGTGGTATTTCCTTCTCCCAGGTTAAGGATTGCGGTATAAATGGAATCCCCACAGCTTGGCAGTAACCTTTCACGGTAGCCTCTGGTTTTTGGATTAAGTCATCGGAGTCAATAACCGGAGGGGTTTTTCCCTGAACGGTTTTCACTTGTTCAAATAATTGGTACAGTTCTGCATATCCAGCTTCATGGAGCTGGAAATCTGGCCAAATGGTAAAGAGAGAAGGGAGAGCTTTGGCGGGATGGCGAATAATAAAGGTGTGGTCAAAGTGAGAGATAAAGTCTTGATCGGCACGATCGCAGATAAAGCGAGCCATGTCTTTGATAAAAATGGGTTGGTGTTGAGCTTTATCGGTTAAGTCCTGAAGTAACGGTTGGAAGTTATAAGCTGAATTCATCGCTACTTCTGGATAGCGATCGCTCTTTCTTTCCTCGCTATAGTGGAAATACCAACCAAAGGGTTCATCCAACACCAGAAAGTCCCTCCTCTGTTGCATCATTCGTTCAAAAGCTGTTGAAGTGGAGCGCGGAACCGCCCATAAAGCGAGTATTTTTTTCATGAGAACTCTCCGTTCAAGTCGCGAATAAGGCGATCGCGATCGGGGCAAAACCCATCGCGATCGCCTGTTTGAGGGTCATGGTTTCTTGTAAGACCACAACGGCTAGGATAATGACCACCAGAGGATATAGAGCAGAGAGGGGAGCGACAACAGACACGGAGCCTTTGGATACGGCTTGGATGTAGAACAGCACTCCCAAAAAGTTGAGCATTCCGGCGATAATGGCTAGAATTGCACCTTGGGGATGGGTTTCTAGGCGATCGCCCAGATTAGCAAAGATTAGAGTCGCCAATATCGCTCCCCCTAGTCCCTAATAGGCGATCGCACTTTTGGCACCAATATATTGGTTGGATAATTTGGGCAAAAACGCCCAACCCCCCCAACAGAGAATTGCCCCCAGTGTCGGCCATAACCATTCTTTCATCCGTATCTCATTCACTCTTTATTGATAAACAGCGATCGCCTCACCCAAAACATCCATTATTGGCTCTACACCTAATCCGGGAGCATCTGGGGCAACCGTTTTCCCCCCTTGACCGCGCGGGCCACCGGTTGCCGTATTCACCGTGAGCATTTCATGGCATAACCAAGTGGCTCGTAAGTGGGTGGCTGGGGTAGACTGGGCTAAATGGACTGACCCAGCATCTCCAATTACGCTACCCCCAGTGACTTCAATATTCATGCGAATTCCCGTTTCTACACAGAAATCTCGAATACGCTTGGCTTTGGTTAATCCACCCACACGACCAATCTTCAAGCCAATCGCTTCACAGGCTTTGTCTGCTTGAGCGCGAACAATATGACCATAGGCTTGAATGCATTCGTCTAAGATAATCGGATGATTCGTCAATTTCCGCAGTTGTAAGCACTCTTCATAGGTTTCACAGGGTTGTTCAAAATAGAGCATCGGTTCTTTAACCGCGTTCATCACCCGCATACCGTCATCAACTAACCAAGCGCGATTGACATCAAAGGTAGCACTTTCATCTGGAGGTAAATACGCACCAATGGCTTTAATCCGCTCAATGTCTAAAGCCACATCTGCACCAATTTTACAGGTATGGACTTTTTCTCCCCTGGCTTGACCCCGTTTAATCGATTCAATCATGCCCTCTGGGGTATCGGTGGGCACAGAATTTTGAATCGTAATTTCTTGGTCAATGCGACCGCCAAACAGTTCGCACAGGGGGAATTCTGTGAATTTACCCAGGATATCCCAACAGGCCATATCCAAAGCTGATTTGATGTAGGGATGACCGGGTAGAGCCATATCCATCGTCCGATAAACCACATCAATACGACGGGGATCGAGTCCGAGCAGTTGGGGGGCAAGTTCCTCAATTCCCGCCCGAATTCCTCTCGGAAATGCGGGTAAATAGGTGGAACCCCAAGGGCAGCCTTCCCCCCAACCCCGGATGCCTACATCGGTGTCCATGGCTATGATGGTGGAATCGAGTTTGTCGAAGTATAAGCGTCCTCCAGAAAGTCGATACGGATGCTCTAGGGGTAAGGTGACTTGATAGACGGTAATTCGAGTAATTTTCATGGAGTTTTAGGGTTTAGTTGAATCGGAAAGTAGGGATTAACTCAAATGATTCAAGATTTTGGTTAACACTGGAAGTTTGACTCGAAGACCCAAATCAAAGGATTGAATTGTGTTGACAATTTCTGGATTGGGTTGATAGGAGGTGATGTTATCAAACACCCAACTGGTGCCACAACTCCAGCGAATGACATCTACGATTAATTCGTCGCTTAATCCCATGTTTTTGCCCAAGTGGTTGGCTTCGCCCAGGATCAAGTAGTTGATATAAGCCATAAAATCTGTTAGCGATCGCGCCATATCCATTAAAATTGGATCGTCTAAGGGTTCTGGTGCGGGATATTGGAGTTCATAGGGACGGGGTTTGATCCGACCGAAGATATCGCTGATTTTTTCCTCAAAATGAACATAGCTGCGGTTCAAACCATAGGGAGAGGATGCGGTAAATCTTGGCACTCTCAGGTTAACGCCATTGTCTTCTTCAATCAGTTTAGTCACCTTCACATGGTTATCATGGGCATCATATTTTTGGCCAGCTTCTCGATATCTTTCTTCCACGATACGACCGATGGGGAGGGGGACATTCAGCTCGTCAGCTAAGTTCACTGTTAAGTCCGTATCTTTAACGGTGATTTCTAAGGAGCAGGAATAATCGTAACTACCGTCAAAAATAAAGGGGGTAACTTGCTCGGCGACAAAGCTACACCCTTGGGAAGAGCGCATTAAATCCCACATCCACAGGAGGGGAATGCCATAGATTTTACAAATCATTAGCACTTCACCCACGGTGACCATACCGGTGTAAAAGAGCAGGTTGGTTAACAGTTTGACGGTTTGCGCTTCGTCAATGGTGTCGCTGACAAAGAAGGAAATTTCCTTTCATCTGCTGCATACCAACCCGTACGGGTATTGATATCTGCATTGTTAATGGAACAAGCTCCTACTTTGATTAATATTTCTCCTTTCTGGGGGGTTGGTTTAGGAACTTGAGTATAAACTAATTGTTCTGGTCCACCATATCCGTTCAGAACAACGGCGTTCATTAACTCTGTCATAGTTCTTGATTTCCTTTTCTGTTTTTGCATGAAGCCCTGCTCCACGCTAGGTTAACCCGTTGCTTCGAGCAATTTGGCTTCTAGTCAAGGAGCAGGGTGAGGGGCTATCTACAGAACCTCAAACGCCCAGTAGTGAGCGCCTTCTTCGGCAATATAGGGGCCGTCGATGATCGAGCTAACGAGCTTCACTTTCTTTTCAGCTTGCAGGCGATCGCACACTTCCTGAAAATTCGTGCTATCGTAGTAGCTCTTCCGGGTACTCACCACGACTAAACCCCCCGGCTTAGTAAACCGGATCATCTCTTCTACAGCGGTGGGCGGTACATGGCCGAGAGTAAACACCCCGCAACTGATCGAAGCATCATATTGATTATCTGCATAATACTTGATGCGTTGGGTTAAATCACAGGCTGTTCCCCCTTCCAATTTCCGATAGCAATCCGTTTTTGCCGCCGCTTCAACCATACCTGGGGAGATATCAAATCCATCGATATTTTTATAGCCTCTCCGATGTAGGGCTACACCAACTAATCCTGTACCACAACCCGAATCTAGAATTTGGATTTCTGGATCGCGCAAATTTAGGAATTTGCCCAATTTTTTAGGCAATAAGTCAAAATAGGCAGCAATGTATTCTGGGCCACAATATTCTTCATTTTGCACATCACGGTCATAGTTCCTACACCATTGGTCATAATACTCTTTGAGGTCTTCTGCTTCTCCAGAAAGCTTGTGGGCTTCCTTGATCGCATCAAAACTGCTTGGGTCATTCGTAGTTGTGACTTGACTCGTTTGGCTCACAATCTTGTACCTTAAATAACAACTTTTGATATATCTCTCGATATTTCTCGAATTGAGGGCTATTTATGCTTCCTATTAGCCCGGCCTTATAAGACCAAGGTTTGTGTCATTTGTCAAGTAATTATGCCAATTTAATCAAAAATTAGGTAATGGGTAATTGATAATGGGTAATTAATGATCGCCAACTCAATTAAAAATAAATAATCGCCCCAAACCCTGTAGAGGAGAAAAGGTTTTTGCCCCTACACCAGGAGATCGATACAGGTTGTAGAAACCAGGTTTCTTTGCACTGTGGGGCAACCAGAAAGTATGATAAAATAATCAACATTCATAATTATCCATGACCCAAACCATGTTAGCCACTTCTTCAGCCGACAAAATTACTTGGGAAAAACTGCCAGACGACTTTCAACTCCCCGACGATCCCGTGGATAACATTTATCAACCTGCTCTTGCTGCTGCCCTAACTGAGAGCTTAAACCAAGCCGGGAAATTACCCGAAAATGCCCTAACTCGCACCAATTACGGCATCTGTGCCACGGTCAATGGGAAAATGGTGGTTAAATCCCTCGATTGGACCTATATTCCCCAGATCCGAGTTGAGCGTCCAGAGGTGATCCGCAGCTATACCCCTAATCTACAAGGCGATCGACCGGTTCTTGTCCTAGAATTCTTATCGGATACGGATGGGGGCGAATATTCCACAAAAGCCACCTATCCTCCAGGTAAGTATTTCTACTACGAGCAAATCTTGTGCGTGCCCAACTATGGCATTTTTGACCCGAAAACGGGAGTCTTAGAATTCTATCGTTTAGGCAACCAGCAGCGCTACGATCTAGCTTCTCCGAATCCAGACGGGCGATTTTGGATAGCAGAAATGGATTTATATCTAGGAGTGTGGCAAGGGTGTCGAGAAAACCTAGAGAGCTACTGGTTGCATTGGTGGGATAAACAGGGCAATCTGTTGCTGTGGGGGACAGAGAAAGTCGAGCAAGAACGCCAGCGGGCGGAAGCCGAACGCCAACGAGCCGATCGCCTAGCCGCCCAATTGCGAGCCGCAGGCATCGAAATTAAAGAATAATGAAAAATCACCCTAAAATCCCGTAGGGGCGGGTTCACTAACCCATCGCGATCCCCACCCACCCCAATCCTGAACCCGCCTCCTCACAACCAGATGGTGTAGATGGTGTGAGGCGATTACTTCATCTCCCCATCCCCCCATCCCCCCATCCCCCTATCTCCCCATCCCCATCCCCTTTCCGAAATTCCCAAACCTCCTGCTGTAGGTAAGAACAATCGATAAAAATCCAACCTACCGATTGGATTTTCAAAATTTTCCTGTGCAGGTAGACACATTTTTAAAATCTGGTGGTATCATTGTCTCTGTCACGTGCTGTTAGAGCCTTTTGGTAACATTACCAATTGCCCTAACCCTCAGCCAGTCGGCGGTGCTGTGACCTATACCTCTGAGCCAACCCTTGAAAAGATGCTCAATCAGCAATTTTTCAGTTATGATGCTCAAGGACAGTAAACTTAAAGTGTGTCTCTACACAAGAATTAAAGTACATCTAACAACGTTGTGGAGTGAACGATGAGCGGACTTACACTGGTTACACAAGATCTTTCTCCTCAAATTCGTTCCTGGTTTGGAACCTCTGGGGCAGACACAGGTATTGGTGCTGGCGCAGGAACGGGTATCCTGGGTTCTCAAGACCTAATCTTTGGTTTTCAAGGCAATGATTCCCTTGAAGCCCAATTTTCCACCTCAGTCCAAATCTTTGGGGGTCAAGGAAATGATAGCTTAACCGGCAGCATTGTTTCTCTAAGTATTAATCGCCTGTTTGGAAACCTGGGTGATGATACTTTGATTGCTCTAGGTGGAGCAACCAACCTCTTAAGTGGGAACCAAGGGAATGATACTCTCTTTGGTGCAGATAATACAACCACAATCGATAGCCTCAATGGTGGTCAAGGCAATGACGTTCTGCGTGGCAGAGGAGGAGGTGATTACCTTTCTGGTGACCTGGGTGCAGATGTCATTTGGGGAGATGAAGGGAGTAACAACGCCGGGAATGACACCATCCTAGGTGGAGCAGAGAGCGACACCATCGTTGGTGGTGGTGGAAATGACTCGATCCGTGGCGGTCAAGGCAATGATTACATTGAGGTAGATAACTCCCTCAGCAGCAACTCTCCAAGTGGTGATGGCTACATTGCAGGTAACGACACCGTAAATGGAGATGCCGGTAATGACACCATTGGTCGTATAGGAACTGCTGGAGCAACCGGTTTGGACTGGTACAATGGTGGTGACGGTAACGATAGCATCCAAGGCGGTGATAACGGTGTTGCGGGCAGTGGTGGCAATCCTTCAGGAGCTGGTGACACACTGATAGGTGGCGCTGGAGCTGACTACATCAGTGGGGGTTCAGCGAATACGAATTCAGGTGAGGATTCAATCACTGGTGGAGCAGGTAATGACACTCTTATTGGTGGGGGTGAACAGGTTTCTGCAACCGGAACCCCTCCCTCTACAAACAACCCATTCCAAGCTTCACAGGGTGACACGATTTCTGGTGGAGATGGTAACGATAGCATTGATGGTGGTGCAGGCCACGATAGTATTACGGGTGATGCTGGACAAGATACTATTTCCGGTGGTAACGATGGAGATTCTCTAAACGGTGGTGCAGACAATGACAGTATCTATGGTGGTGCTGGAAAAGACAGCATCATCGGTGGTACAGGCGCAGATACCTTAACTGGTGGTGCAGGTAGTGATACCCTGATTGGGTCAGCCAGCACATCTGATAATGACAATGCTATGGATGTCTTCACATTTGACCTGACAGACTCTAATGCTTTTTCAACAGGTACAGGTGATGCTCTTGCAAATCCTGCTACTGCTGCTGACCCATCAACAACAGCTACTAGTGGTATTCCTAATGCGATTACTCAAACGAATGCTGATTATATCTTGAACTTCAGAGTAGGTCAGGACAAAATTGATATTACTTCCCTAAGTGTCAGCAATGTAACGTTTAACAATGGCACTGCACAAACAGGGCAAACTGTCATTTTTGGTAGAACTCCTGCTACTACTACAATTCCTACCGGTGGTTTGGCTGTGTCACAAATCGGTCAAGTTTATATACAAGCGAGTGGAAGTGATTCTATCTTGTATGTTGAGCGTGATGGTATTGGAGGAAGAACAGATCTTGACATTACCTTAGCGACAGTAGTTGGAGTAAATAACTTATCTGCTGCTGACATTATCTAAACCCATTTCAAAATAGGGTTATAGACTATAGACCACGGTTTTCAAGTAGAACCGTGGTCTTTTCGATTTTCAGCCTACAATTTTAAGCCTGCCAGCCCACTCACTATGCAAACCCCCCAACCTCTCCAAGTTGACCTCAAAACCCTCAACTACGACTTCACTGGAATCTTATTCTGGGAAAAAATAACCGGCTTCTTCTCCCTTCCCGAAGCCGTCGCCCTCCAATGCGTGGTCAAACAACTGCCCCCCAACTCTACCGTCGTCGAACTGGGAGCCTTCCAAGGGCGCAGCAGCATTGCCATCGCCTCCGTCCTCCCCCCCGATTCCACCCTGCACAGCATCGACAACTTTCAAGGGGCACTCCTTAAACCGGGTGAAGCTCGTCCCCCGATGGCAGAAGTTGTCCGTCGTAACCAAGAAGCCTTCCTTAACAACACCACCGCCTTCGGAGTCAAGGACAAAATAGAACTCCATGTCATGGACACCACTGCCGCCGCCTCCCTCTTTACTGACGAGTCTCTCGACCTCATCTTCATCGATGCCGGTCATAAATACGATGACGTAAAAGCAGACATCACCCACTACTACCCGAAACTCAAACCCGGCAGATACATGCTCTTCGACGACTACGAAGAAAAATGGCCGGGTGTCATGCAAGCGGTACAAAATGCCTCCCTTGCTGGCGAACTCATTGCCCCCTCCCTCTGGTGCCACCGGAAAGGCAGTTAACAATGATAGCGATCGGCTATTGAGCTTCTATATTATTCTATCTTAATTCTCGGAAAGTGACAGAAGAGGGATTAGCTAGGTTTCAATATTGAACCTTGTCCTAACCAACTGATTCACTGCTATACCAGCGAATCAGTTGGTTAGAAGGGTTTGGTTTAAGATCTGTTGATGTTGCATAGTTTGGTCCCTGATCTCTTCAAGTTGTTCAGGTGTTAAGGGTTGACGATGAGCATAAAAATCGATCCAAGTTTTGCTGATTTCGTGAGCGTTTTCTGGAAGCTGATTGAGTTCCCAACCGGGAAGATGCACTTGTTCCATAAGTTGGGTGACTTTGGGATCGTAGCTAAGAGCAAAGCAGGGACATCCCACGGCAGCAGCCATGATGAGGCCATGGAGTCTCATGGCGATCGCCATTTGCACTTGACTAAAGATACTTTTATACTGTTCTGAGCGATCGCCGATCCAAATTTGGCTCACCTTCGGGAGTGCTGTATGAAGTCTTTGGGCAATATCTAAATCAGTCTTTGGTTGAAAGGGGAGTAATAGGAGATAACTTTGGGTTTGCTGCTGTAGCTGAATCAAAGCTTGGGTAAGAGTTTCTAGGCGATCTGGGGTGAGTTGGGGATGGGGACGTAACACCACCGCAATCCTGGGATAGGGTAGATTTTCCAACCCCTCAACAGGTGTAGGTTCCAAGGCCCAAACGGGATCGGGAGCCAGGGTAAAGGGAATATTCCAATCCGTTAACAGTTGCGCTGATTGGCGATCGCGCACACTAACCGCCGTACATCCACGGAATAGGGATCGCGCCAAGCGGCGAGTTAGAGCAGCGTTTAAAGGGCCGATTCCTTGTCCCCAAGCGAGGGTAATTTTGCCCATCCGTTGCGCTAGGGCCATAAGAGCAAAATAATAAAGGGGCGATCGCCAACTGGTAACATCTTGAATTAAGCTGCCTCCTCCCCAGATAAAACCATCCGCAGAGGTTACCGTGCTATACAGATCGGGGATCGAAGTGCGATCGCAAGTTTCCACCCCATACTGTTGTTCCGTTTCTACACAGTTAGCCGATAGCACCACTGGAGTCACATGTTTAGGTAACATCTGTAATAGGGTAACTAACAGGGCTTCATCACCTGCATTTCCCTGGCCATAGTATCCACATAACACCACACGCATGATCAATTAAAAATTAAACATGAATTTTATCAGACGAATTTCGTAGGGGCGACGAGTTCTCCAAAGTTTAATAGACAAAGCGATTGATTCTGTGCCCCCCTCCCTGAGTCAACTAGAAACTGGGTTTCTTGCTTATCTTATCCATGATATCTGTTCAGATTTTATCGATACGCTAGTCATCAGCTCCCTGGCTCCTCAACCCTTTAAAACTGGCGTAAAAACCTCAGATCGCTACTGTAAAATCGGCGAATATCATCTATCTGATGCAACACCATTGCAAAGCGTTCAATACCAAAACCCGCCGCAAACCCCGTATACACCTCTGGGTCGTAGCCTACTGCTTTTAATACATTGGGATCAACCATTCCACAGCCCAAGACCTCTAACCATTTCCCATTCCATTGCACATCGACTTCTGCCGAAGGTTCTGTGAAGGGAAAGTAACTGGCTCGGAAGCGGATATCGACCTCGCCGAACATTTGGGTCAGGAATTCTTTCACTGTGCCTTTTAAGTCCGTAAACGTGAGTCCCTCATCCACTGCAAGCAACTCCATTTGGTGGAATACTGCCGCATGGGTTGCATCAACCGTATCGCGACGATAGCAGCGTCCAGGAGCCACAATACGGATCGGGGGGTCATTCTTCTCCATGTAGCGAATTTGAACTGAGGAGGTATGGGTGCGGAGGAGATTACCATCGGGGAGATAGAAGGTATCTTGCATATCTCTAGCGGGATGGTCGGGGGGAGTATTGAGAGCTTCAAAATTATAGTAGTCGGTTTCCATTTCCGGGCCGGCTGCGACGGTATAGCCAAGTCCCACAAAGATATCGATCGCCCGATCAAATGTACTATTCAATGGATGAGTACGCCCTTGGGGACGATACACCCCAGGCATCGTCACATCCAGGGTTTCGGCTTCCAGTTTGGCTTGAATTTGGGCGTGTTGCAGGGCACTCTTTGTGTCATCAAGGGCGGTAGAGATAGCTGATTTTACCTCATTAGCCACTGCACCGATGCGGGGGCGATCGCTGGGATCTAATTTTCCCATGCCTCCCAACACTTTAGGCAACTGACCTTTTTTACCCAAATAAGCAATACGGAGTTCCTCAAGCTTCTGGAGATCCTCGCAGGCGGCGATCGCCTCCACTGCGGCTTGCTTGAGGTCGGCTAATTGTTGTTCAAGGTCACTCAACATATACATTCTAGGCGCTGGCAGGTCTGAAAAGAGCATAATGCCTTACCTGATGTTACCATTATTCCCGTTCTCCACTGCCACATTCTTATGATTGTCCTTACTTCCCAAGAGATCGCCCATTATCGCACGGAGTTAGCTGCCGATCCGGAAGCCTTAGAAGCCTTAGACCAAATTGAAGACTGTGAAGGAGATCTTGAAGATGCCGCCCTCTCCCTCGGCATTCAAGCTGGACAACAACCCGATCGCACAGACTGGTTATCTGGAGTCGCTAAACGCTGCCGTGTGATTTTATGCCAAGACCCCTGTCAGAGCTATTTTCAGCAAGGACAACTCGCTGACGTAGCTCGTACACTCAAAACCGCCCAAGTCTGTCCATCCTTGCTTGTCACCCCTGTGGTGTTATACGTCGTTAAAACTGGGGTACAGACATTTTGTGAAGCTTTAAATTACCAACAAAATTAAATATTTTTTTCGATTTCCCTAGAGGGATCTAGGCTTTAATCGGTATCCATACATTCTCTATCTTGAAAGAACGAATAAAACCCGATTGTCTTAGCATTGCCTTTTGCCACTTGCCTCCCCTAGGTTACAAATTTAACTTGTGACCTATACCCATTCCCCCTGAACAGCACATAGCGCCACCCTATCCCCTAGGAGGTTTCATTGTGAAATTGAGTGAAAAGTTGTACTTAGGATTTGGGCTTCCCTTAATTACGTTATGCATAGTTGGGTTTTATGCTATTTATTCTTTTAATCAGATTAATCATCGTATTGAAACGATTTACGATGATCGGGTGGTTCCCTTATCTCAATTAAAACGAGTCTCTGATAACTATGCCATTCAGATTATTGATGCAGTAAATAAGGCCAATACTAACCAAATTTCATTGATGCAAGCATTGATATCTGTTCAAAAAGCACAAGTGGAAATCGAGAAAAATTGGCAATTATATACCCAAAGGGATTTTAAAAATGAGGAAAAACATTTAGCCGAAGAAGTAGAAATCATGTTCGCAAAAGCAGAGAAGGACTTGCAAAATTTAGAACAAGTTTTGAGGGCAAGCGACCGCACCACTTTAGATAGGCTAGATGGAGAACTTTATCTGGCGATCGATCCCATTACCCAACGGATCGATCGGTTAACCGAACTACAACTTAAAGTCGCAGGTCAAGAACGGAAAATAGCTGGGAATATTTACCGAGAAACTCTATTAGTCTTTATTCCTCTACTAATTGTAGCAATCTTGGTGGGTTCTCCCGCAGGATTTATCATTATTCGCCGAAGTCTCACGGCTGCTTTGCAAGAAGTTATCAATGTAATTGCGGTATCCTCTCGTGAAATTGACTCCATTGCTGAAGAGCAGGAACGAATTATTAGTCAGCAGGCCGTTTCGGTTCATCAAACCACCATATCAATTAATGAATTGAGTCAAACGGCCAAAAAATCGGCCCAACAAGCTCAATCAACTGTAAGCAATGCCACTGATGCGTTACAACTGAGTGAAGCGAGGAATCAGGCCGCAGAACAGACCCTTAAGGATATGATAACTTTAGATCAACAAGTCAATCTGATGGTCATCAAAATTGGAGAACTGAACCAGCATGCCCAAGAAATTGCCAGTATTTCCGAATTAGTGAGTAATTTAGGCAACCAAACGAATATGTTAGCTCTCAATGCAGCAGTAGAAGCTGTGCGAGCTGGGGAATATGGTAGAGGGTTTGGTGTAGTGGCGACGGAAATCCGTAAACTTGCTGATGAAAGTAGAGATTCAGCCGTCAAAATCAATCATTTAGTCAATGAAATTCAAGGGGCGATCGGGGATACGATGATGATTGCTGATCGGGGTAAAGCTACGGTTCAAAATAGCAGTAATATCAAGTCCGATGAATAAGTTACGATATAAATGAAGAGTGTCCAAGCAAAGCAATGCCCCGACTCCTTAAGATAGTCCCCCACCAGAGTAGAGAGTCCCTGGGCGTAGCCTACCATCAAGCAAAAGAGGGCCCA